>JAPYNK010000212.1 GCA_028285825.1 Arenicellales bacterium
CTGACATTCTGGCTCTCGAAACCATCCCTGATCATCACGAAGCCTGCGCTCTGGCATCCATTCTCGAAAACGTTTCGACACCCTGCTGGATAAGCTTCTCATGCAGCGATGCCGATCGCCTGCGAGACGGTACTTCCATTGAAAACTCTGCCGCGTTGTTCAGGGAAAACCGATTGGTATTCGCGATTGGCGTGAACTGTACATCGCCTGAGCATGTCACCCCCCTGATCCACAGGCTCCGCTCCCTGGTTTCCAACAAGACAGTCATTGTCTATCCAAATTCCGGCGAGGATTACCAACGGGGATCCTGGTCGGGTGAGCATTCCCTCAATCAGTGGCAGCAGGATTGCTGCGATTGGATCAATGCCGGAGCCCGGATTATTGGTGGTTGCTGCCGTATCGGGCCTGATCAGATCAGACAACTGGCAGGTGTGATTGAATCATCAGCACCAGCTCGAATACCTTAAATGCAGGAGAATGAAGAGTTTTAGTTGCTAAACGACACTGCCAAATGATTTATCGACACTCCCTGAGGGGACTTCAAGACCGGCAACCATGGAGCCTTGGGCAACCGGACCACCCGGAAACAGGTAGTACAGAAATCGCGTGCCTCCCTTGATGTGAAATTTTTCATTCAAGGCATCCACCAGCTCACGACGGTTGACGACCTCCCGCTTTGCATGATATTCCTGCAGTGCTGCCACCACCTCCCAGTGATCATCGGTCAACTCAATCCCAAGATCCTTTGCACTCGATAGTGCCACGTTGACCGACCATCCAACCGGCGCATTGGGAAACATTTCAATATCGGGATTTTGCAGCAATATCGACAGTGCCATCGCTCACGGCCTTGAACAGACGCTCCGCCCCTTGAGTGAGAAGTTCGCGGGTTGCAGTATGCGTGGCCAGAGTTGGACGCGTCACATACAGCGAGCCCCTGGGTGCAAGAATTGCGGGTGAAAATGGCTCGACCGGACCGGAGGCATTGCCATAGGTCACCAGTACCCCGAAAGGCTGAAGAGAATCCAGAGATGCCTCAAAAGTTGCCTGGCCGACAGAATCGTATGAGACCGCAACGCCCTGACCTTCGGTAATCTCCCTGACGCGTTGCGGGATACTCTCCTGATCGTAGAGAATTACATGATGCGCACCATTTGCCTTGGCCAATTCTGCCTTGGATTCAGAGCCAACACAGCCAATCACCTCGGCACCCAGATGACGGCCCCACTGGCACAGCATTAGCCCTACTCCTCCTGCAGCAGCCATCACCAGAATCCGGTCACCCGGTTTGACCGCATACGAGCGAAATAGCAGATAATGCGCAGTCAAGCCTTTCAACATCATGGCCGCAGCGGTTTTATCATCGATATCATCCGGGAGTTTGAGCAGTTTCTCGGCACTGACCAAGCGATCTTCGGCATAGGCACCGGGCACCATGCAGTAAGCCACCCGATCTCCCGCGACAACTTCGTCAACATCAGGCCCTACACTCTCGACGATTCCTGCAGCTTCCATACCGAGAATGGCTGGGAAGGACGGCAAGGGGTAGAGTCCGCTACGCATATAGACATCAATGAAGTTGAGCCCTACCGCACTCTGCCGGATTCTGACCTGGCCGACATCGGGTTCACCAACATCAACGCTCTCCCAGCGTAGATTCTCAGCCCCACCGGGCTCATGAATTTTGATTGCATGCGTCATCTTTCAACCGTAATTTCTGTTCAGTACCGGCCCAATCGGGTTCGAGTAGTTATGAATTTACAATGCATCCAACCCTTTGCAGGAGTCCATATTTGAGATTTCGTCAACACGTCAAAATGCTCAGTACGAATCTCCAGCAGGTTTCGTTCCTTTCGCCCAAACGCCATGCCGACCAGGTGGATCGGTTCTAGACGATCCCGGTACTTCCCTCGAACAGTTCCTGCAGGGTATCGACCAGCAGGCTCCTGCCAAAGTGACGGGGGCGAGAGAGAAAGTAGAACCGTCCCTGCCGGATCATCTTCCGGATCAGGGGCGTCTTGTCGACATGGTGGCAGCCATCGTTCCGGAGGCCGGAAAATGATTCATGACCAGCCGGCAGTGGACCGCGTTCTGTCTGGACTTGTACATTCATGCTCCGCCTATATTAGCATAGTGATGTGGTCATAACATTCAGCCTTGGGGCAATTCCATGCTGATTTCCGGATGCGAGTACCTCTGCATGAATCATGAATGGCCAGATACCACGATCATCATGGCATGTTCCTATCTCACATTCCTGTGAATCAGGGCGATAACCCGGAAAATTCAGTTGGCGCAGGATCATTCTATTCAGCCCCGACATGACTGGGCAGGAACAGTTATTGTCGATTGAGCCGCTCTGCCAAACGAAACAGGCAGTCAAGCAGGAAACCGTATCTTCCAGCAATTGGACAGTACTGCCCACATGAAATAAGGGCGAATGGTTGCCGTTTTCAATAAGGACCCCCAGCTTCGGCCGCGTTCGTTCGCTGGTCTTATTCCTGGTTTTTCTCTGGTACTATAACTGTGAAACAGAAATCATTATTCTGCGCTGTTGCCCTGACAGGCGTTCAGGCAGAATTGCAATCCTGACAGATTGAGCGTTAATCATGTTAGTAGGTATACCCAAAGAAATCAAGAATCACGAATACCGGGTTGGAATGACTCCGACCAGCGTTCGCGAAATGACCAGGCATGGACATCGGGTGATTGTCGAGACCAATGCCGGAAAGGGCATTTCGGCTAGCGATGACCAGTATCGAAAGGCAGGTGCTGAAATCGTCGACACTGCAGAAGAAGTGTTTGAACACGGCGAAATGATCGTCAAGGTCAAGGAACCGCAGGCGGCCGAACGTGCCCTGCTGCGGGAGGGACAAATTCTCTATACGTATCTGCACCTCGCTCCCGATCCCGACCAGACCCGGGATCTGGTCAACAGCGGTGCGACCTGTATCGCCTATGAAACCGTCACCTCGCCTCTTGGCGGCCTGCCCCTTCTTGCCCCAATGTCAAAAGTTGCCGGCAGGATGTCAATACAGGCTGGCGCATACTGTCTGGAGCATCCGCATGGCGGGCTGGGCATGCTGCTGGGGGGCGTACCCGGTGTGGATCCGGCGAAGGTTGTCATATTGGGGGCCGGGATGGTTGGAACCCATGCCGCACACATGGCGGTAGGCATGGGTGCGGATGTATGGATACTCGATATAAGCACAACCGCTCTGGAACGGCATTGGCAACAGTTCGGACGAACCACGAATACCATTTTTTCAACATCGGACTCGCTGGAAAAGCATGTCCTTGAAGCGGATCTGGTGATCGGAGGGGTCCTGATTCCCGGTGCTGAAGCACCCAAACTGGTGACTGCCGAGATGGTCGGGAACATGAAGCATGGTGCGGTTGTTGTCGACGTTGCCATCGATCAGGGAGGCTGTTGTGAAACCTCCCGTGCTACCACGCATGCAGAGCCCACCTACGAAGTCGATGATGTGGTGCACTACTGCGTAGCCAACATGCCTGGCGGGGTTCCGAAAACTTCAACCTATGCACTCAATAATGTCACCCTGCCGTTTGCACTCAGACTGGCCGACCGGGGAGTCAGACAGGCCCTGCTGAATGATGAGCATCTGCGTAATGGACTGAACGTCCATCAGGGAAAAGTTACCTACAAGCCTGTCGCCGATGACCTCGGGTATGATTACGTTGACCCGGTCAAGGCATTATCACCCTGACCCTGCCGGTCTTTCACTTTCGCATGCAGGATTGAGTAATTCGATCGATAGGACAACAACAGACACTCGAATTTGAGGAGAGAAGAAAAATGACCAGAATGACGCCTTCGGAAGCGTTTGTCGAAACAATGGCCGCAAACGGGGTCACGGAAATTTTTGGAATCATGGGATCTGCCTTCATGGATGCCATGGATATATTCGCACCGGCAGGCATTCGCCTGATTCCGGTTGTACATGAACAGGGGGCTGGACACATGGCGGATGGCTATTCACGCGTGAGTGGCCGACATGGCGTAGTGATCGGACAGAATGGGCCAGGCATCAGCAATTGCGTAACTGCCATCGCCGCCGCCTACTGGGCACACTCCCCAGTGGTCATGATTACGCCTGAAACAGGCACTATGGGACAGGGTCTGGGGGGATTCCAGGAAGCGAACCAGTTGCCAATGTTTCAGGAATTCGTGAAATATCAAGGCCACGTCAATAATCCCAACCGGATGGCCGAGTACACTGCCCGCTGTTTTGATCGTGCGATGTCGGAAATCGGGCCCACTCAGCTCAATATTCCGCGAGACTACTTTTACGGGGACGTCAATGTGGAGATTCCCAAGCCCATGCGAATTGATCGTGGACCGGGTGGCGAGGAGTCACTGAACCATGCTGCCGAGACCATCAGCAAAGCCAAATTCCCGATCATCCTGTCCGGTGGCGGCGTGGTCATGGGCGATTCAGTGGACGACTGCAAGGCACTGGCCGAGCGTCTTGATGCACCGGTCGTCAACAGTTACCTGCACAACGATTCCTTTCCTGCCAGCCATCCATTGTGGTGTGGGCCTCTGGGCTATCATGGTTCCAAGGCTGCCATGAAAATCATCAACAAGGCAGATGTGGTCATTGCGCTTGGCACCCGGCTTGGGCCTTTTGGAACCTTGCCCCAGTATGGCTTTGACTACTGGCCAAAAGACGCCAAAATTATCCAGATTGACGCTGATCACAAGATGCTCGGACTGGTCAAGAAAATCGATGTCGGCATTTGCGGTGATGCCGGAGCTGCAGCACGGGCCCTGATTGAGCGATTGGACGGTCGTGAACTGACTTGTGACAGGAATCGAAGCGAACGTCTGGATGCGGTCAAGAGCGAAAAAGCGAACTGGGAAAAAGAACTTGATGAGTGGATTCATGAAAATGACGACTACAGTCTTGACATGATCAAGGAACAGGGTGAAGAAGCGGGTTCATGGCTACATCCCCGCCAGGTTTTGCGTGAACTGGAAAAGGCCATGCCGGAAGATGCCATGGTGTCAACCGACATCGGCAACATCAATGCAATTGCCAACAGCTATCTGCGATTCGACAAGCCGCGTAGTTTTCTGGCGCCCATGAGCTGGGGAAACTGTGGCTATTCGCTACCGACCATGATCGGAGCCAAGTGCGCTGCACCTCATCGTCCGGCAATTGCCTATTCGGGCGATGGAGCCTGGGCCATGAGCTGTTCGGAAATCATGACCTCGGTACGCCATGACATACCGGTTACGGGTGTGGTCTTCCACAATCGGCAATGGGGCGCAGAGAAGAAAAACCAGGTCGATTTCTATAATCGCCGTTTTGTGGCCGGAGAACTCGACAATGAGAGTTTTGCGGGAATCGGCCAGGCCATGGGCACTGAAGGGATTGTTGTCGATCGCCTCGAAGATGTGGGCCCAGCCCTGACCCGGGCCGTCGACATGCAGATGAATGATGGCAAGTCCACCGTTATTGAAATCATGTGTACGCGCGAATTGGGAGATCCATTCAGACGCGATGCCCTTTCCAAACCGGTCCGCCATTTACCCAAATACAGGGATTTTGTCTGATTGATAGCGGCTTTGGGCATGTCGCCACTGTTTGAGCGTATTTTCCAGAGTGCGCAGAACGCAAATCGCACCATTGTTCTTCCCGAAGGGGATGATGAAAGGGTTGTCGCCGCCGCCAATCAGGCGGCAGCACTGGGACTTGCCAAAATCGTGCTGTTGCGCCCACGACATGCGCAGACTGAATGCATTCCCGATCCAGTTCTGACCGTTATTGAGCCTGAAACTGATTCGCGCCATGATGGGTATGCCGAGACACTTTTTGAAATTCGAAAACACAGGGGATTGACGCGGCAAGAGGCGTTTCTCGCAATCAGGGATCCTTTGGTATTCTGCGCCTTGATGGTTAAAACCGGCGAGGCAGATGGCTATGTCGCTGGCGCTGCAAACCCGACTGCCAATGTACTTCGGCCGGCACTTCAGATCGTGGGCATGGCAGATAATGCAAGACAGGTCTCGAGCTTCTTCATCATGGAGCACTATCTGGCACATCAGGCCATCCAGGGCATTATGCTGTATGCCGACTGTGCAATGGTAATTGATCCGAACTCCGAGGAACTCGCTGACATAGCAATTGCAACAGCCCGGCATGCCCGAGAGTTGCTTGACATGGAACCGGTGGTTGCCCTGTTGTCTTTTTCAACTGCAGGAAGTGCAGAGCATCCCCTCATCGACAGGGTGAGACAAGCCGGTAAAATTACCGCATCCAGAATGCCCGATTTAAAGCTTTTGCCGGAAGTTCAGCTTGATGCAGCGATTGTGCCCGATATACTGGCCATGAAAGCACCTGACATGAGCGCGGCTGGCCCCGCCAATGTACTGATTTTTCCTGATCTGCAATCGGCCAATATAGGCTACAAGATTGCCGAACGAATCGGGGGCGTGACCGCTACTGGTCCCATCCTGCAAGGGTTATCCAGACCGGTCAATGACCTCTCTCGAGGCTGTAGCACTGATGATATCCTGCGGTTGATTGCGATCACTGCTCTGCAAAGTAGAACCAAGCACTGATGAAGGTTGAATTCAGAACCCTGTTTCTCAAGAAACGGTTTCCATTGACAATCAGTCGCGGAATTATCCGAGGCAGTGAAAACCTGTTCATTGGCATAACCAAAGACAATATTGCCGGGTGGGGTGAATTATCGCCAGGCAAGTCCGAGGGGGCAGCGACAGCGAATCTAGCACAAGAAAGCATTGAGTCTTTTCTTGATGAACTGGAAGATGACCTATCCATCCATGAAATCACTCAACATGCCCGAGAGCAACAACTCCCCCTTTGTGCTTTGGCTGGACTCGACACAGCGCTATGGGATTGGCTGGGCAAGAAGGCCAACTTGCCACTGTACCGTCTGCTGGGCATAGGGCTTCCAAGCGTGCCGACTTCGGTCACGATCGGCATCAACTCGCCTCAAGCAGTCAGGGAACGAATACCGTACATTCTGCATGACAGTCAATTCAAGGCATTGAAAATCAAGCTTGGTTCGCCAGAAGGCATTGAAGCCGATCAAGCGATGTTTGCCCAGGTTGTGGAGAGTGCCAAGCCGTATGCCGTTCAGTTACGGATTGATGCCAATGGAGGCTGGAGTGCGGATGATGCCATGCGCATGATGAAGTGGATTGTCAGGCAGGCGCCTCATACCGAGTATGTGGAGCAGACCCGGACCCCTGCTGCGGAGCAACTCTCGTTGATGGGGTCATCACGCCGAATCAGAATCCCGGGCACGGGGGGCACATGGAAACGCATGATGCTTGACCCCCATCACCGCATTGCAATATACATGCAGGATAACCTGAATTCGGATTATGGAAAAATGGGGTATGGGGTAATGCGGTTCTGCCAGAATGAAGTCGTCTGCATTGTGGACTCGACCTACGCTGGAGAGACAGTGAGTCAAGTCACCGGTCTTCCCTATGACTATCCGATAGTGAACGGGATAAACGAGGCGATCAAGGCCGACGCCGATGTCCTGGTTATCGGTACTGCTCCATCCGGCGGCCAAATTCCCGAGAATTGGGTAGGCACCTTGAGAAATGCAGTCCGGCAAGGCATGAATCTTGTTAATGGACTGCACGACCCTCTGAACGAACAATTTGGCAATGACCTGAAACCGGGGCAATGGATCTGGGATGTTCGCCAACCCGGCTTTACCCCTGCCATTGCCAGTGCCCGAGCCGCCTCCCTCAACAATAAGCGCATCCTCATGGTTGGGACCGACATGGCAATTGGCAAGATGACCGCCGGGCTTGAAATATGGAAGTGGATCCGAGCGCAACATCCGAATCTGCATTCTGAATTTTTGGCCACAGGACAAATTGGCATTACCGTCACCGGCAAAGGCATACCGCTGGATGGCTTCAAGCTGGATCATGCCTGTGGTGCGGTTGAGCAGTTGGTCATGAAAGAGACTGATGCCGATATCATCATCATCGAGGGGCAGGGATCCCTTTTACATCCCGGAAGTTCTGCCACATTGCCGCTGATGCGGGGTGCCTGCCCGACCCATCTGATCATGTGTCATCGGGCTGGCATGACCTCCCTCCGTGCACCAGCCAGCATCAAGGTTCCACCGCTAAAGTCCTTTATTGAGCTTAATGAACAAATGGCATCGGCCTGCAGCGCCTTGACTTCTGCATCAACTATCGGAATCGCGCTCAATACCTCGCATCTCAACGAATCGGAAGCCCGTAACGCAATCAGAGATCTTGAACATGAGACGGGGTATCCCGTTCAGGATATTGTGCGCTTCGGTGCTCAAAAACTCGCTTCATTGATCACCGAATGATGGCATTACAGCCGGCACGGTGGAACCATATTCTGGGAGTAACGCTCATTAAACCGGGCATTTTCCGATCATCCCTGCACACAGAGTCGAAATTTTGGTTTGATTTCCCGGAGTTTGACATGATCACCTCTCTGCACACTATCCCTGACACCAGCATTAATGCGATTGGCGAATCTACAGATCGGGCATGCCCCCCTTCTCAATCGCCTTTTGCATCATCCATCACGCGAACCCCTAACCATGGC
>JAPYNK010000213.1 GCA_028285825.1 Arenicellales bacterium
GCATGGACTATACGCTGAGTGCGCGATGGATGGCTTCCATACTTGACGGCAACTCTTCAATGGACAGGGTCTTGACAATGGTTCCGCCATCCATCAGGCAAATCCGGTCTGCCACCATTTTCACCATATCCAGACGCTGT
This sequence comes from Arenicellales bacterium, assembly GCA_028285825.1. Classification (GTDB taxonomy): domain Bacteria; phylum Pseudomonadota; class Gammaproteobacteria; order Arenicellales; family Poriferihabitantaceae; genus Poriferihabitans; species Poriferihabitans thioversatilis. The sequence continues at coordinate 141 of JAPYNK010000213.1, forward strand.
TCGACCATAATCACGGACACCCCCATCGACATCAGCTGCCGTACGAATTCGGCTACTGCCCGGACCATGGCAGGCATCAGGCCTTCGGTTGGCTCGTCCAGCAGCAGGATTCTTGGATCGAGACACAATGCCCGCGCCATCGCCAGCATCTGTTGCTCACCCCCACTCAAGGTACCCGAAACCTGGCCAAGCCTGTCCTTCAGTTTTGGGAATAATTCAAAGACCCTTTCATAGTCCACTCGCTGATGTCGGCGGATACAGGCGCCAACTTCCAGATTCTCCTGAACCGTCAACTCACTGAACAATCTCCGCCCCTGTGGTACATAACCAATACCGGCACCTGCAATACGCTCGACCGGAAGCCCGCTGATCTTCTCACCATCCAGATAGACCGAACCTTCAGTATGGGTCATGAGTCCCATGATCGCTTTAAGCAATGTAGTTTTGCCTACCCCATTTCTACCCAGCAAACACAATGTTTCACCTTGGTCGACTTCGATGGAAATCCCATGAATCGTCTGACTGCCCAGAGTGTATCCCGCGGTTAGGTTTTCGACACGAAACTTCATTCTCCAAGATAGGCGGTTTTGACCCGTACATCCCTCTGGATACCCTTCGGGTCATTCTCCGCCAGGATGCCGCCCTGATCCATAACCGTAACCCGGTCGGCCAGATTCATGACAAACGGCAGGTTGTGGTCGATCAGAATGAGGGTTCTGTTTGACCGAATACACTTGAGCAGACCGGTGAATTCTTCGATCTCGTCTACCGATAAACCCTGCGTTGGCTCATCCAGAATCAACAACACTGGATCAACTGCAAGGTTGACTGCAATTTCCAGCAACCGCTGATGGCCGTATGCCAGTTCTGCCGCAAGCCGTGTCCGACTCCGGTCGAGGCCGGTCAACCTCAGGCAATTGTCAACAATCTCTTCAAGACCAGGTTTCTCATCGGGCGATGCCTTAGATTTAGAGGATTGCCGGATGCGAACCTGTGCGCCAATTGCGACATTCTCAAATACCGTCAAACCCGGATAAATGCTGGTTATCTGAAAGGTATAGGCGATCCCCAAACGAGCCCGCTTCCATGCAGGCTGGCCGGTTATATCGACCCCCTGAAATACAATCTGGCCGGAATCGGATGCGAAGCATCCGGACAAGAGGTTGACAAAAGTTGTCTTGCCCGCACCATTTGGACCGATTATGCCGCGGATTTCGCCTTGCTCAAGAGAGAAGTCAACATCCTTGACCGCAACAATCCCGCCAAATCGCCTGTTCAGCTTTCTTGTTGAGAGAAGACTCACGGCAACCAGTGCAACCACCTTTTTCGCAAGGTTCCCAGCACCCCAAGCGGAAAGTACATGATCAACAGGATGAGAACCACACCCGTTGCAAGCAGATAGGCTGTGGTGTGTCCACTGAAAAAATCAATCAGGTAAAACATGATGAAGCTACCGAGAATCGGGCCAAGCACTGTTCCAGCCCCGCCGAGCAGAGTGAACAGCAACGCATCAATTGAATACTGGATGCTGGCAAAGGTTGAGCCAATATATGCGAACAGCAATCCATATGCTGCACCTGCGCTACCGGACAACGTACCCGAGATAACCATGGCCTTGAGCTTGATCAGGAAGGTGTTATACCCGAGCATCCCGGTGCGCGATTCATTTTCCCTTACCGCGACCCATTCACGCCCGAGGCCACTATTTACCCATCGGTATACAATCAGGGCCGAGGCGGATAACAGGCCGAGAGCAGTGTAATAGCGGACTTGGGGACTGGTCAAGTCAACCAGCATCCCCAGAATCTCAAAACGCCGGGCATGTTCTGGCAATACCAGACCTTCATCTCCGCCTGTGACATTGGAAAAATAAAGGGTTGCCAGATAGGCAACTTGCGAAAACATCAGGGTTACGATCATGAATGCCACACCCTGTGTCCTCAAGGCAATCGCACCAATCAAGGCAGCTGCGAGTGCCGAAATAACGACTGCAAACAGGAATGCAAGCGGCACCTCCCAGCCCAAGTGGTAGACAGGCAAACCGGCCGCGTACAGCCCGCATGCAAAAAACATGGCATGGCCGAGACTCAGTAGGCCGACATAGCCGAAAAGGACATTGTAGCCGAGTGCGAACATCGCAAGGATCATGATTCGAGTGATGGTCAGGTGATGGTAGTCCGGCAATATGAATGGCAATAGAGAGAGGAGTGCCAGCACGCCAATGTGCAGAGCGAGTGAGCGTTTTCCGGAATTTTCCATCATGGCTTGTGCTGTCCAAACAGCCCTTCCGGCTTGAAGATCAGAACCAGCGCCACCAGCAATGTCGAGATCATCTTCGCCAGTGTTGGAGAGAAAAGCATCGAGATGATCCCGTCACTCATGCCGATGACGAGAGCTGCCAGGAGTGTCCCGCGAATGCTCCCCAATCCTCCGATAATCACCACGATGAATGACATGAGAAGCGGGTCAAGCCCCATCAGATAATGCACCTGTCGAATCGGCGCTATGAGTACGGCACCGAGAGCAGCCAGCATTGCCCCCGCTGCAAAAACCAGTCCATATACCCAACCTACCGGAATTCCGAAGACCTGGGCCATTTCCCGGTCAAGCTGTGTGGCTCGCATCAAGAGACCCAGCCGGGTGCGGCTGATCACATGCCAAACCATCAACAACAGGGCCACTGCCATCAGGATGACCGAAAGCTTGTATCCGGAATATCCAAACCACGGAAAGTTGACGTGAAAATAAAACGGAGGCTCCATTGCGCGGGCATCGGGTCCAAAACCAATCAACACGCTCTGCTGGATGACATACAGCATACCAATGGTTGCCACTATCGTTGCTTCGGGATTGTGGTTGATCTTGCGAAGAATCACCCGGTCTGCCGTAAAGGCAATCACTCCCACGAATAGTGGTGCTGCCAAAAGCGCAACCAGGAACCCGAAAAGCGGGTGACCGAACAGTGCATGGCTGACTGACCAGGCGATGACTGCCCCGACCATGTGAAACTCACCATGGGCAACGTTGACCACACGCAGCACCCCGAATACCAGACACAGCCCGAGTGCCGACAAGGACAGCACCGCGGCCTGTACCAGACCTTCAAGTGAAGCAAGAAGCAGGAAGGGGCCCAGATCCAAGATAGACCTATCCGTTTACAAGAGTATCTGTCTCTGGCAGCAATTGAGACCTGCCATATCCGGACTGATGACTACATTCACCCGGCGTGTCGCGTCACAGAGCCATCTGTGTATAGTCAGCCTCTGGCTCATACAGTCCGTCCTCGATAGACGTGGTGTGCACAACATTGAGCCGACTATCCTCGACTCTGGAAATATGCTGAACACCGAAACACTGATGAATTTTGCCATTGAAGGTTTTGCGGCCCTGGGGATGGTTTCGTCCCTCGGGAAATTCGGTTAGCGACTCGGTAGCCTCGACGAGAACCTGTCGATCTTCCGGCCCCGAATATCCGCAGATTTCCATGGCCTGCTTGATGATGAACAGGGTCTCCCAGCATCCAAACATGTGTGAGTAGGTTGAAATATCCCGAGGATCGCTGACACTGGCTCCGTTCCGATCAACCCCGACCTTGTGCCGGAAATACCGATCATGCTGCGTCTGGTCTGGCTGGGCATAGCGTGGAAACGCTTCCCAAAAATGCGTACCCTGCAGGAACTCAAGCTGTGGCGTTGCAAAATCCACCGCTTCCAGTGAATCAATGTAGCCAAAAATCCGGGGGCGATCCCGCGTCCCGAAAAATTGCCCCATCTCTTTTACAAAGGTCAGGACACCCGGTCCGACCAATACGTGATAAAGCACTTCTGTCTCGCGCGGAATCCGCGGAAAATAGCGGGTAAACGAGGATTCCGTTGGCGGGATTGGAATCATTTCCAGAACCTCGCCACCTTGTTCGGCAATCGCGATGGAGAAATAATCCCTGTGATCATGTCCAAAAGCATAGTCGGGAAAGATCATGGTTACTTTTTTCCCAAGATTTTTGGCTATCCAGGGCGCCATTGAAACCATTTGTGACCGAACATCGGTTATTCCGGGCTGAAACACGTAGCGATTCAGGGATCCGGAAGCCACATGATAACCCTCTGACACGACATAATAGGGTAGCTTGAGCTCCCCTGCTCTGGGCGACGAGCCGACCACAACATGGGAAAACAGGGTACCGTAGGCAACGTCAGTTTTATGCCGGATGGCAAATTTCTCGATCACTTCCGCCCCTCGCTTTGGATCGGTCCCATCGTCTTC
>JAPYNK010000214.1 GCA_028285825.1 Arenicellales bacterium
CAATAGATGGCATGATTTTCTGATGGATGTAGGGAATCTGCTTCTCAACGGGGTTCGATCGATCCCGCGAGACGTGTCATGCCTGCTAGTCGCCCTGTTTTGCATTGGGGCTGCCCCGTTGTCATCGGCAGAAGATATACAGGCTGGCAAGCTCAAGGCAGAAGTCGCTTGCCAGACATGCCATGGTACTGATGGATTGGCTACCATGGCCATGGTTCCCAATCTCAGTGGCCAAAGAGAGGACTACACGATTATCCAGCTCGAGGCCTATCGCTCCGGCAAGCGGCAACACCCCCAGATGTCCATTATTGCCCAGTCCCTCAGTGACGAGGATATCCGAAACCTGGCCGCCTGGTATGCCTCGATCCAGATTTCGGTGGCGGTTCCGGCCGAATAGCAATGGTCCAGCCTTCAAGGCATGATCTGCATGCATCCAAAATCAGGCCCACTCAAAATCCAATGCAAGAATAAAGTACCAGGTATGCAATGATTCCAACGGCAAAGAAACGGTTTTTTTTCGCAATGGCATTCTCGTTTGCCTGCACCGGTGTATCTGCCCAGGTCATCACACTGGAGCCGATTGATGTTACCGCCACCCGGGTCGAGAAAAACCTGGAAGAAATTCCATCGGCAGTCACCAACATTGGCCGGGATGACATTCAGTTGGGTACCGAACAGCTTGGGCTTGATGAATCTCTCGACAGTGTGCCGGGGTTGTTTTTGATGAACCGGTATAACTTTGCCCAGGACCTGCGTGCTTCCATCCGTGGTTTCGGTGCCCGTGCTGCCTTTGGAATTCGTGGTATCAAGGTGATTGTCGATGGCATACCGGAAACCCTGCCAGACGGTCAGGGATCCGTGGACGGGATTGATATCGGTTCGGCAGAACAGATAACAGTGATTCGTGGACCGGCGTCCTCGCTGTACGGGAATGCCTCCGGAGGCGCCATCATTGTGGAGAGTGAGCGGGGACCTCTCGAACCCTTCGCCGAAATAAGATCAAGCGGTGGTGGGTACGGGCTGCAGAAACATCAGCTCAAGTTTGGCGGCCAGACGGGAGACTTAAACTATCTGGTCAATGTTTCCGATACCAAAACTGACGGATACCGCGACCACAGCGAAGCAGAAAACCGACAGTTCAACACCCGTCTGGAGTACGACCTGTCAGAGGCTACAACGATCGTTGCGACCATGCATCATACCGATCAGCCTGTTTCCAATGATCCGGGGGGAATCAATGCAGCGAGCGTGGACAAGAATCGAAGGCAGGCTCGTGACCGGAACCGGTTTTTCAATGCTGGGGAAGCCCTGCAACAGGACCGCTTGGGCGTAATGTTGCGTACTCAATTGGCCGAAGGTCACTCCCTGCAGACCCGGGTCCATCATATCAGCCGGGATTTTGACGCCAGCCTTCCATTGCCTGGCAATGGCATCGTGAGATTCGACCGCAACGTTCTGGGTGCGGGTGCTCAGTATGCCTGGGAGAGCAGTCTTGGCGGCAAGCCCAATCGCCTTCTTGTGGGACTGGATTTCGACATGCAGGATGATGATCGTTCCCGATTCCAGAACGAGGAAGGCGGTATCGCTGGCAACCGGGTGCTGGATCAAAACGAGGAGGTAACGTCCCTCGGCGTGTTTCTTCAAAATGAAATCAGCCTGACCGATCGTTCTGAATTGACCCTGGGTCTTCGTTATGACGAGGTGGAGTACGACGTCACGGATCGCTACATTACGGACATGAACGGAGATGATTCAGGAAGCATCACTTTTGACCAGACCAGTCCCATGGTAGGTCTGGGTTTTGCCCTAACCGAAAACGTTCGCCTCTATTCGAATATCTCCAGCGGATTCGAAACACCAACCACCACGGAGCTGGCAAATCCCAATGGAGGCGGCTTCGACCAGTCACTTGAGGCACAGGAATCGACAAACTATGAAGTGGGCATCAAGTCGCTCTCGGGCCAACATCGTTATGAAGTCGCCTTATTCTCGATTGACGTCAAAAATGAACTGATTCCCTATGAGCTGGGAAGCCAGCAAGGGCGTACCTTCTATCGCAATGCGGGGGAATCAAGCCGCAAAGGAATTGAACTGGCCTATGCGACAGAGCTTGGCCATGGATTTGAGTTTTCATCGGCATTTACCTGGTCGGATTTCAAGTTTGAACGCTTTTCCAATGCAGATGGTGATGTGTTTGATGGAAAACAAATTCCCGGGATTCCAGAACACCTGCTGCATCTCGAAATATCCTGGTTCGGCAAGAACGGTTATTATTTTGTCTGGAATGCAAACATGGTTGGCAGCCTGTATGCCGACAATGCCAACCAGACCAGGGTAGATGACTACAGCGTGAGCAATTTGCGCCTTGGCCTTGAAAAATTTGTCGGCGAGTGGGAGATATCCCCGTTTCTCGGAGTGAACAATATCTTTGACGAGGAATACAACAGCAACGTACGGATCAACGCTTTTGGCTCGCGTTACTATGAGCCTGCACCGGAACGGAATGTCTATGGCGGCATTACCGTGCGCCGTGTTTTTGGCGGATAATTCCGGCAATCTTGCTTGCTCTGGCGGATCAGGGGGAATACAAGCTTAAGCTCGGGTTCGGGGTCGAGTGTGGATTGTTGATCAGTCAGCAGGGACCACGCCTCCTTCAAACGCAGCCTCGAACAGCATCTGTGTATAGGGGTGCTGAGGGCTTGCAAAGAGTGTTTTTGCATCACCCTGCTCGACAACATCACCCGCTTTCATGACCATCACCTCGTCGGCGATAGCACGAATAACCGACAGGTCATGGGAAATAAAGACATAGGCCATGCCGTATTGTTTCTGCAGCCGTGCCAGTAGTTCAAGCACCTGAATCTGAACCGTCCGATCCAGTGCTGAAGTGGGCTCATCCAGAAACAGGATTTTCGGTTTCAGTATCAATGCACGGGCAATGGCGATTCTCTGACGCTGTCCGCCCGAAAATTCATGCGGATAGCGAAAGCGCACGTCCGGGTCTATTTCGACCTGTTCCAGCATCCGGATCACTTCGCGGTCCCGATCTTCCGGATCGGTCATGAGTTTATGTGCATCAAGCCCCTCGCTTACAATATCGGTAACCGACATGCGGGGTGATAGCGACCCATATGGATCCTGAAACACTACTTGCATGGTGCGTCTAACCTGCATCATGACCGGACCGCTTGATTTGCCGAGTCGTTGTCCATCAAGCTTTATATGGCCCTCGTAATCAATCAGACGCAGCAATGCGAGGGCGAGGGTGGTTTTTCCCGAGCCGGACTCTCCGACCACCCCCAGAGTACGACCGGTCTGCAATTCCAGCGTGGCCGGATTGAGTGCCTTAATATGGCCGATAGTTCTTTTCAGCAGTCCCCGCTTGATCGGGTACCAGACCTTAACCTTCTCACCCGACAAAATGGGCTGTGCCGATTCTTCCGGAGACACCCGGACCGGTGGTTCGGCCTCAATCAGCTCTCGGGTATGGGCATGTTGGGGGTGAGCAAATACTGTTCCCGCCTTCCCCTTCTCGACCAGTCGCCCGTTATGCATCACCATAATTCGATCTGCAAATTTGCGCACCATGTTGAGATCGTGGGTGATCAGCAAAATGCCGAGATTTTCACTGGTCTGCAGGGCTTTGAGTAACGACAGGATTCGACTCTGCACGGTCACGTCGAGAGCCGTGGTTGGTTCATCGGCAAGCAGGATATCCGGACGGTTCGCCAAGGCCATGGCAATCATCACCCGCTGGCGCTGCCCACCCGAGAGCTGGTGTGGATAGGATCGAGTTCGGGTTTTCGGATCATCAATGCCGACCTTGTCGAGAAGCGACAGGATTTCCAGATGTGCTTCCTGTCCCTGCATATTCTGGTGGAGGGAAAGCGATTCGCCGATTTGCTTCTCAATCAAGTGCAGTGGATTCAGGGCCGTCATTGGCTCCTGGAAGATCATCGAGATATCATTGCCCCGGATCCGCTCCAGGGTTGCCTGTTCCGCACCAACCATTTCCGTGCCCTTGTACACAATGGACCCTGTACGGTGAAAGGCATGCGGATAAGGCAGCAGCTGAAGAATCGACAGTGCGGTCAGAGACTTGCCCGACCCTGACTCTCAAAGGCATCACGTACGCCCTCGCCAATAAATATCAGCAAAGAGAGCATGATTCCGATTACCATGAATCCCGTAATTCCGAGCCAGGGTGCCCCCAGATTGGATTTCCCCTGTTGCAGTAATTCACCGAGCGAGGGGGATCCCGGAGGCAGGCCAAAACCCAGGAAGTCCAGCGAAGTCAACACGGTTACCGATCCTGCCAGAGTGAACGGCATGAAGGTTATGGTTGCAACCAGTGCATTGGGCAGCACGTGACGCAAAATGATGCGGGTATCCCCTACCCCCAGGGCACGGGCCGCGCGAACGTATTCGAATTTACGGGTTTTCAGGAACTCGGCACGTACAACGCCTACAAACCCCATCCAGGAAAACAACAGCAAAAGCCCCAGCAACCACCAGAAGCTGGGTTCCACCACGCTTGCCAAGATAATCAGAATATACAGTGTCGGCATGCTGGACCAGACTTCCATGAAGCGTTGTAACAGGAGGTCTATCCAGCCTCCGAAATAACCCTGAATTGCTCCTGCCCCGACCCCGATTATGGCGCTCAGCATGGTCAGGATAAATCCAAACAAGACCGATATTCTGAATCCGTAAATCACTCTGGCAACGACATCGCGTGCCTGGTCATCCGTTCCCAGCCAGTGCGAAGCATCTGGCGGTGCCGGAGCGGGGTGATCGAGATCCCAGTCAACGGTGGTGTGGTGGTAGGGAATAAGGGGCCAAAGGGCAAAGCCGTTATCATCAATATGCTGCTTGAGCCATGGATCCCGGTAAACCGCTTCGGTTGGAAACGGTCCTCCGAAATCCGATTCCTTGTAATCAACAACGACCGGCCAGTAAGCCTGACCGTCATACCAGACGAAGAATGGACGATCATTGGCAATGAACTCGGCGAACAGGGAGAGGGTGAACAGGGTCAAAAATATCCATAATGACCATATGCTCCGTCGATTGGCACGAAACAATGCCCACCTTCTATGATTGACGGGACTTAAGCGAAGCCAACCGTCAACGGGGATACTCGGGCCCTGGTCGGTCGTGACTGTAGTGTTCATCTTTCGCTACTCTCGAAGTCGATTCTCGGATCAACCCATGTATAGACGAGATCGGAGAGAATGCCAAGCAGAAGTCCAAGCAGGGTAAAAAACCACAAGGTCCCGAACATGATCGGATAGTCTCTTGCGAGCGCCGCCTCAAAGCCAAGCAAGCCCAGCCCATCTAGTGAAAAAATGATCTCAATCAGCATCGCACCGGTAAACAGAATACTGACCACGGCAGCCGGAAAACCGGCAATAACGATGAGCATGGCATTGCGGAAAACATGACCGTACATCACCCGTCGCTCACTCAAGCCCTTGGCTCTTGCTGTTAGAACATATTGCTGGCTAATCTGATCCAGAAAGGAGTTCTTGGTCAGCATGGCCAGTGTTGCAAAACCGCTGATAGTGAGTGCAACCAACGGCAGTGTCAGGTGCCAGAAATAGTCAACGATACGTTCTGGCCAGCTCATTGATGCCCAGTTCTCCGAGACCAAGCCACCCAATGGAAACCATTTCACATATTCGCCACCCGCGAAAATCACCAGCAACAATACCGCGAAGAGAAATCCGGGAATTGCGACCCCGACCGTTAGCAGGATACTGCTTGTCAAATCAAACCGGCTACCATCTCTGACCGCTTTTCGAATACCCAGCGGAACACTGATCAAGTAAATCAGCAAGGTGGACCACAAGCCGAGCGAGATGGATACCGGCATTTTATCGAGTACCAGGTCAATGACGGGAGTATCCCGAAAAAAACTGTCTCCAAAATCAAAGCGGAGATAATTCCCCATCATGATCCAGAATCGCTCATGCATTGGCTTGTCAAAGCCAAATCGCTTCTCGAGATCTTTGATGAATTCCGGATCCAGCCCCTGTGAGCCCCGATACTGACCACCTGTGGCTGCGGTTTGGTCTGCGAGAACGTTCTCGGAAGTATTTCGAGTGATACGTTCAGTTGCTGATTCTCCGGTTCCAGTCAGATTGGCGATAGCCTGCTCGACCGGTCCGCCGGGCGCGAACTGGATGAATACGAAATTGAGCAACATGATCAGGAACAGAGTCGGAATGACCAAAAGCAAGCGACGAACCAAATAAGCACCCACGTCAATCCACCTCCCTCGTGCGTTGCATGATGGTCTTGCGAATGATCATGATCCCCACCACCATCACCCCTATCAACAGGATCAGACGCCAGCCTGTCGGACGAGTTGTGGAGCTGGATGAGTTACTTTGCGCTTCCAACCCCTCATCCCAGGCTACATCAAGCTGCTTATCCTTCTCTCCATCGTACCACCATCGACTGGTATTTACTCCATGCCTGAGAGGAATGGTTGGCCTGTCGTACTTTTTCCACCAGAGTATTCGATCGGCTGCAATGTGCCAGTTCGGTACGACAAAATTATGCCAGAGCAGGATTCGATCCAGAGCTCTGGTTATTGCAATCAATTCTTCCCGATCTTCTGCAACCACCAATTGATCAATCAATTCGTCAATGACCGGATCACACAATCCGGACTGATTTCGGCTGCTGGGCTGCTCAGCCGCTATACAGCTCCAGTAGTTTCTCTGTTCGTTGCCCGGTGACTCGCTTTGTCCCCAACCCGAAACGATCATGTCGTAATCGAAGGCCCTTAACCGGTTTATGTACTGGCTTCGATCGACCAACCGAACACTCATGTCAATGCCCAGACGTCGGAGGTTTGCAATGTAGGGCAAGACAATGCGTTCAAAAGATGCACTGTAGAGCAGGAACTCCATCTGCACGGGCCTGCCCTCGGGATCAAGTAGCTGACCGTCAACAATTTCATAGTCGGTCTCGCCAATCAAGTCCAGTGCCTCAAGCAGATTTTCGCGTGGCCATCCTTGACTACCGGTTTCGCGCAATGCAAACGGCTGTTCAAAAATCTCGCTCGGCAAGCGATCCCGATACGCATTCAGCACTTCCAGTTCCAGGCCTTCCGGGATGCCGGAAGACGCGAGCTCGGAATTGCTGAAGAAACTTTCCGAACGTGTATACTGGTTATAGAAGATCTTCTGGTTTGTCCAGCCAAAATCGAACGCCAGAATGATCGCCTTGCGGATATTTCTGTGCTGAAACTGGGGCCTGCGCAGATTCATCACAAAGGCCTGCATGCCTTGAGGAGCAGAATGATGCACTGTCTCCCGAACCAGCCATCCAGAGCGAACTGACGGGATATCGAATTCCGTGGCCCAGCTCTTTGCAGTGTTCTCAAAGTAGTAGTCGAGATCTCCTGATTTCAGTGCCAGCCTCAAGGGTATGCGATCTCTGTAATAGCGGGTTCGCAAGACATCAAAATTATTCTTGCCCTGATTGACGGGAAGATGGCTTCCCCAGTACTCTTCAACCCGTTCCTGAACAATGTAGCGTCCTTCTTCGAAGTCTGTAATTCGATAGGGACCGCTTCCGAGGGGTGGCTCGAGCGTGGTCTTGGAGAAGTCCCTTCCATCGGCTTCCCAGTAGTGTTTGGGTAAAATGGGAAATGATGAAACGATCATTGGCAGTTCACGATTGCCGGCAAGCTTGAACTGGAA
>JAPYNK010000215.1 GCA_028285825.1 Arenicellales bacterium
GGTCCGCAAATTACCGTAGGTATCCCGAACTTCTGGAAATGTCCTCCCTCGGTCCCATAACTGACCTTGCCTGCCGGAGTTTCAATACCCAGTATTCCAGACACCATCTTTACGACTGGGCTATCCTGGGAAGTATTCATGCTGGGAAACTCGGCCAGACTCTCCCACTCGATGCCTGTTCTGGAATCAACCTCCTGCATGCCCGGCCTGACCTCCGTCTCGGCATAAGCCTGCAACTCCTCGAACAATTCTTCCGGATCTACATCGGGCAGGGCACGGACCTCGAAATCAAACTGGCAGTGAGACGGTATGATGTTGTTTACGGTACCCCCATGAACCACCCCACAATGCAACGAGGTATATGGCGGATCAAAACCCTTGTCAAACGGACCATTTCCCATGATTCGTTGCTGGATCCGGTCAATTTCCGTGATGATTTTTGCAGCGGCCGCGACCGCATTTACTCCCTGATCGACCAGCGATGAGTGAGCAGATTTACCATGCACATGGCAACGCTTGAACAGCATCCCCTTGTGTGCTCTGACCGGATACAGACTCGTCGGTTCACCAACTATGCATGCCCTGGGCGGCGGCGACCGTAGCCCGTCGAGCAGCCTGGGAACCCCCAGACACCCCACTTCCTCGTCATAGGAAAATGCCAATTGAACAGGTATGGGCAAATCTGCTTCCAGAATACGCTCAATGCGACTTAAACAAAGAGCAACGAAGCCCTTCATGTCCGCAACACCCCTTCCATAAAGCCTCGAATCACGGACTTCCATGCGAAACGGATCGCTTGACCAGTCCTGTCCATCAACCGGCACCACATCCGTATGCCCGGACAGTAAAATACCGGGAGCAGTGGAACCGCCCAGCGTCGCAAATAAATTGGCCTTTTTGCTGTCTTCGCTATGCGTTAATTCAAAGGGTATGTGATGTGGCTCCAGAAGGGCAATGACATACTCGATCAGTTGTAGATTCGAATTCCGGCTGGTGGTATCGAATGCCACCAGATCCTGAAGCAGGGCGAGGGCTGGTTTTTCTGTCATAATTCACGTACCGTATATCACTGCATTGAAACCATGCAGAAAGTGCGAAATAACTCGCTATGATTGTCAACGCATTATATACCTATCCCGTAAAGTCTCTGGCGGGTATCCGGATTGATCATGCACGTCTATTGAACACCGGCTTCGAATTTGATCGCCGATGGATGGTAATCGAGCCCAACGGGACTTTTGTAACCCAGCGATCATGTCCGCAAATGTCGCTGGTACAGGCCAGGCTGGAGAATAAACAGCTTGTTCTATCGACTTTCGGGATGGAGGATATTGAAGTACCCAGTCCGAATGAAGACGACCCAAGGACTTCCGTAGAAGTCTGGGGTGATCGGGTGAATGCCATAGTTCATGGTATGCACATCAATTCATGGCTGAGTGATGCACTGGGCAGAGAGTGCAAACTGGCCTATTTTCCCGCTTCGGAAACCCGGGCCTGTGACCCGCATGTCGCACAAGAGGGAGACTCGACCCTATTCGCCGACGGTTTTCCGCTGTTGTTGACCAATCAGGCTTCGCTTGATGACCTTAACCACCGTCTGAGCCAACCGGTGGGCATGGAGCGCTTCCGACCCAACATCGTTATTGAGGGTCAAGTGCCTTTTGAAGAAGACCACTGGAGAAAAGTCGAAGTCAACGGTGTTTCTCTACGATTTGCCCAACGTTGCCCTCGATGCTCCGTGCCGACCGTGAATCCCGATACCGGGATAATGGAAGGACCCGAGCCGATAAGAACGCTTTCCGAATATCGAACAGGATCCGATGGCGAGATCTACTTTGGAATCAACATGATTCCCGAGTCCGGCGGGGCTATTCACATCGGAAACAAAATATCGGTAACCGGAAAATCGTAGAAAATTTACCAGTCAAATGCCCAAAATCCCACTCGGGTCGTACTTTAAGCTCGGACTTTTCAACAATTTGAATGAAACGCTTGAATTCACCACCCATTCCAATTTCTTCGGCTTGCTGTATTTTTTTCTACGATAGTGCCCCTGCCACATGATTGGATGAACCAACAAACAACCTATTTTGATCTTATGCGTGACTGGTTCTTGTGCAGAAATTTTTGAATTTGGTCAAGCTTTCCATCGAGTTTCTTTCCACTCCACAGTCCTTTTATGTCGTTAAGAGCTTCATCAGCTTCTTTTTCGGATACGGAAAAATACTTTGCAAATTGCCCGGCTCCAGCCTCCAGATACAACTTGCCGGGTCGGGGTTGGGCGTACATTAAGTACAGCCTGCGATCAAAGGAAGGAGCAATTCTTACAGAAGCCTTTTGAGGCTGCACTGCAAGACCAGAGTCTTCAGCAATTTTCACAAAGCGATCGAACTGCTTGACAACCCCTTCTTCCTTCGCCCAACTTCGAATTCTATCGACAGTTAGTTTGGGCGTGGTCTGAGGCTCGATGTCTCTTTCATAAAACACTTCGCGTATCAAGACATTTTGCCCATTTTCGAATTGAAACACCTCGAAATTGACAATTTTAATTGGAACACCGAAACCGTTATCCTTAAGGTATTCGCACATACGCTCCAATTCGGGATGAATTCCGACACCGACCAGCATCAACCTGTTTTAACGCATCGGCAGTCATTTTGCCAGGCTTAATCTCAACCACTACCAAACGGTCCCTATAATCGATAGCCAGTAGATCAAGTCTCCCCCCTTGAAGACTTAACTGGCGGCCTACCAAAGTCAGTCCATCTCCCAACCGGGTTATGTCATCGGCTATCCAGTCTTCAAAATCTTTCTCCAATCCAATCGACGACCGTTTTTTAAGTGGCTTCGATTCATTATTTGAATTTTCAAGATATCTCCATGCAGCAAGATTTCTCATGAATTAACCCTCCCGAATTACGAACATGGTCAAGCGAAGTCGGCAATAAAGAAGAATTATATGCCAACTCCCCGTTCCATAACCTCTCCAGGGGCCTTCATAAAGCCATCATGAAGACATCATCATCGCCTTCCAATGTGCGCTTGGCTTTCTTCAACTCAAACAGCCAGTTCCCCCGTTCCGGAAGATTTGGAAATTACCCATCCGGCAAAGCAGACTTGCAGGTAAAGGCTGATAACAAGCCTTTGTGAATGCCCGTTTGAGCATAACCGTATGAATTTCATGTATGTTCTTAAAAGCATGTTAAATTTATTAATTTACACTTAAAAGCATATTTTATTGCTTAAGGGCAGTTTTCAGGAGTACAATCAGGGGGAACAGCAAGCATCTTTAGCCATGACTGCCAGAAACATATTGACATCTGCCCCTCCCTACCCGGTCGAGGAAGCCCTGAATCAGTTGGGTGCAAATCTGCGAATCGCCAGACTGAGAAGGAATCTGACAATTGAGGATGTTGCCCGGAAAATTGGCGCCGGTCCGCGTTCGGTTTCCAATGCAGAGCAAGGCAAACCCTCCACTGGAATCGCAGTCTACATTGCCCTATTATGGGCATACGACCTGCTTGAACCTTTTGGAAGGGTCGCAGACCCGACACTTGATGTAGAAGGACAGTCCCTGTCTCTTGGCCGCCGGAGAGCGCGTACCCGCCATGCGAAAACAATGGACAACAATTTTTAGTTTTGTCCAGTGAAAAGCGCATGCTACGTATATCTGGTACTACCTGGCGAGACCGGATTCGTAACGGCCGGCAGGTTTGAGCAAACCGTGGATCAATACAGAATTCCGGTTGGCAGGTTTGTCTATGCAAAAAGCTATCTTGAACGCACAAATGCTGTTGCCATTGATCCGGTCGAGCTCAAGCTGACGCAACAGGTCTTCGAGACAAGGCGGCTCGACGGAATGTTTGGGGCACTTCGTGATGCGAGTCCGGATCACTGGGGCCGGCGGGTAATCGAAAAACATTCGGGCAGGACCAATCTGAGTGAATTCGATTACCTGCTCTATTCGCCAGAGGGACGGGCAGGTGCCTTGAGCTTCGGACTGAGCAAAAGCCCACGGATGCCAAAGCGGGCGTATTCACGCACTCTGCATTTAGCCGAACTGCAACGGATGGCTGATGCAGTCATTACCGATTCAGAACTGCCGGCGGGCGAGAATGCCGAACAGGCTCGGGAGTTACTGCTTGCCGGAACGTCCATGGGAGGCGCACGCCCGAAAGCAGTTGTTGAAGACGATAGCAGCCTGTGGATTGCAAAATTCAACCATCCGGACGACCGCTGGAATCATGCACGTGTTGAACACGCCATGCTGAAGCTTGCCCGTGCATGCGGTATTCAGACTGCCGAGAGCCGCATTGAGCAGGCGGGCAATCAGGATGTGCTTCTCGTCAAGCGTTTTGATCGTACCAAGGTTGAGACTGGCTATCGTCGAGCACGCCTGTTGAGTGCCCTGACAGTACTGCGTGCTGAAGAATCCTATTCATCGCGCCGTAAATGGTCCTACATCCTGTTGGCCGAAGAATTGCGTCGAATATCGTCAAAACCGCTGCAGGATGCTCATGAATTGTTTCGGCGCATGTGTTTCAATGCATTGATCTCGAATACAGATGACCATCCGAGAAATCATGCCATCATTGCACCCGATACGAGCTGGAACCTGTCTCCTGCCTACGACCTGATTCCGTCAACACCGATTGGAATTCAACGGCGCGACCTTGCCCTGATTTGCGGCGATGCGGGTCGCTATGCAAATTTCTGGAACCTGCTGTCGCAACACCAGCGATACCTGCTGAAACGGGAAGAAGCGGAAACCGCCATCCGGAGCATGGAGAAAATCGTGCGTAATCGCTGGTACAGGGTTGCGAGAGCCGAAGGCGTGACGGAAAGGGACTGCGAGCGAATTTCAGGGGCGTTTGCATATCCTGGATTTTGGCTGGATTCAGGTTTGGGGGAAATGTAGAAGGACACTGGCCTCAAGACCGGTGCCTGACGGCAACCAAACCCCGGTCGCCTTTAGCTCGCCGCTCCACCGTCTTTTCCCGGGCCTTGCGTTTTCGGCGGCACCGCAATGCCAGCTGCATGTGCTTTCTGCCTGATCCATTCCATGGGTGGCGCATCATCCTGAGCAGCCGAGTCGCCGCAGCCATCAATCACTGATAAATGATCCCAACATGGCAGGTTATCAGTATATAATACGGCCTCAATCAACTTGCCGAGAGCGCTTGAACCGGAATTTCATGGCCAAAGAAGAAAGCATAGAAATGGAGGGCACAATAGTTGAAGCCCTGCCCAACACCCAGTTCCGTGTCGAACTCGAAAACGGACACGAAATCACTGCACACATCTCCGGCAAAATGCGCAAACACTACATTCGCATTCTGCGAGGCGACAAGGTAACCGTACAGCTAACCCCCTACGATCTGTCCAAGGGGCGAATTACCTTCCGTTCGCGCTAACCCTCATTCGCCATACATAGGCTGCAACGGTCAGACCGGCAGCCAGCCACCCCAGAACACCCGCAACCGCAATTGCCTTCATCCAGTAAGTCACCGTATATGGCTGTATCCTGAAATCGCTGCTATACAGACTGGCCATATGCGGTCGTAGGTCACGCTGGCAACCAGCGAATTTCTTTGCAGGCGCCCTTTCAGCGACTCCATGTCCTCCGCGCTGATGTTTTCAACCGTGCTGACCAGAAGAATTTCAGGCAGGGGATTGCGCGGCAGTCCATCCAGTATGCCGGATAGACCGGATCCCTGCTTGAATTCATCGAATGCCTGATCTCGCGGGACATGACGAACATCGTCAATCATGGGCAGGACAAGCAGGTCAAGCATCAAGGCCCGTATCTCCTGCCCAGAATCGGTGTGCTGTTCGCCGTTCTCCCGTGGCAGCGACAAAAAAAGGGTAATTGTATTGGCATACTGATAATTTTCGGCAACCCGGTTCATGGATTCGGCAAGCTTGTAAAGGAGCAACGGCATGGATATTGCAAAACCCAGAATCAGAATAGTCAAACTGGATGACAGGGGCACTCTGGCAAATCGGCCAAGGGCATCCCTGGCAGCAGCCCGGTGTGTATGAACCAGATTGCTCACGAAGATTCATCCTCGACAAGCTGGCCATGATCCAGCATCAGGCATCCAGCCGCAGGATTGCTGAGGTGACGGTAGTCATGTGTAGCAATCACAACCGTGGTTTCATGCTCCTGCAGCCGGAAAAAAATCCCCATCACCTCATCTGCCAGACCCGGATCCAGGTTCCCAGTCGGTTCGTCGGCAAGAATCAAGCCGGGGCGGGCAACCATTGCTCTGGCAATTCCGACCCGCTGCTTTTCCCCGACTGACAGCATTCCAGGGTACGACTCTGCCAAATGCTCCAAGCTGACAAGATCAAGAGCCGCACGAACTCGACGCCGGCATTTATGCTCTGGCACACCCGCTACGACCAGCGGCAGGGCAACATTGCTCTCGACAGTCCGGTCAGCCAGCAGCTTGTGTTCCTGAAATACAAACCCGACGTTTCGCCGATACCTCGAAACACGACGACCCCGCAATTTTGCAAGATCCTGATCGTTCACGAACACCTGACCACTGGTCGCAACTTCATTTAATGCAATCAGTCTGAGCATGGTAGTCTTGCCCGCCCCTGAATGCCCGGTAATAAAGGTAATTGACCCTTCCGGTATATACAGTGAAAGACCCTTTAGCGCCGCCAGTCCGTTGCGATATCTTTTGCCGACATTCCGAAAGAGGATCATGACAGGATTATGCTTGCAGGGATTCTGCTGTATCCATGTCTGGCACCAGAGCCGCAGCAAACTCTTTTGCCGAGAATTTGACCAAATCGTCAATGCCTTCACCGACTCCAATGAACCGGACCGGCAATTTGAAACGATTGGCCAATGCAACAATCATCCCTCCCTTCGCCGTACCGTCCAATTTCGCGACACAAATCCCGGTTAGCGGAAGGATATTCTGGAAGTGTTCAACCTGAGACAGTACATTCTGGCCATTTGTAGCATCGACCGTGATCAAGACCTGGTGGGGCGCGGTTTCATCCATCTTGCCGATGACTCTTTTCATCTTCTGCAGCTGATCCATCAAGTCACCCTGTGTATGCTGACGTCCAGCCGAATCAATTAACAGGTAATCGATGTTTTTTGCATGCGCAGAATTCATCGCATCAAATGCGACTGCCGCTGCATCCGAACCGGTTGACTGCGCGATAACCGGTACATCCAGTCTTTGCCCCCACGCCTGCAATTGTTCAACTGCTGCTGCCCGGTACGTATCTCCGGCAGCCATCATTACCGAGCATCCCTGCCGCTTGTGGTAGTTAGCCAGTTTCGCCAGTGTAGTGGTCTTGCCAACGCCATTTACACCGACCATGAGAATCACCTGGGGTTTCTTGGCGAGCTCCCCGTTCCCGTCTTCATCAGTACCAGACAGAATATCCAGTAACGAGGCTTCAAGACAGGCACTCAATCCGGAAATGCCGTCAATCCTCTCACGTTTTGCCAATTGTTTCAGATGTTGGACAATCTCGCGGGCGGTGTGGACTCCAAAGTCTGCCAGAATCAGGTGATCTTCCAGCTCTTCGTAGACGGCCTCGTCCAGCGGCCCTACTCTGGAAAACAGTCCACCTAAACTGTTGGTCAACGATTGACGCGTCTTGGATAGAAAACCGAATAAACCTTTTTTTTGTTTCATGATTGTACGAGGTCACGAACTTGTGGAAAGATATGTGTCTGCCGACCGATTCCATCGATATGGTAACATCTGTGCGGGAATTCCATATTTCATGATGCAGAAAACTTCGTGTGAGCGGTAAAGGCAAAGTCCGAATTATCGGAGGCAAATGGAAGCGGCGTACCTTGCATTTTCCATCCTTGCCAGGCCTCCGACCATCACCCGGTGCCAGCCGCGAAACCCTGTTCAACCGGTTGAATTCCAAAATCGCTGAAAGTCATTGTCTGGATTTGTTCGCAGGAAGTGGTTCGTTGGGATTTGAGGCGGCTTCACGTGGTGCATCCCGAGTTGATCTGGTGGAATCCCACCCGGCCACATACCGTGCCATAGTCAACAATTCTCTAAAAATACACACGGGGCAATCGGTAGCTGTCCATCATCAGGATGCCATACGTTTTCTGGAACGGACCAAGATGCAGTATGATATTGTATTCCTTGATCCACCCTTCAGGAAGAATATACTTCCCTTGACATTCAAGACGCTGGTCAGACAAAAACGACTCAGGGAATCGGCGATCATTTATGCAGAATTTCATGCTGACCAATCGCTTTTGTCTCTGCCTGAAGGATGGACAATTATGCATCACATGCGCCGAGGGAGTTCGACTTCAGTATTGATTAATGCCAATTCTCAAACCCAATGAGCAGAACCGCCATCTATCCGGGAACTTTTGATCCATTAACCAACGGACATTCTGAAGTAGTCAATCGTGCCTGCAAAATGTTTGATCGGGTAATCGTGGCAATTGCCGACAACCCTGAAAAATCCCCCCTGTTTTCGCTGGATGAAAGAATTGACCTTGCCAAGCAGGTGCTTGGAGAGGCCGAAGGCATCGATATTCAGGGGTTTTCCGGATTATTGATAGATTTCGCGCATGAGTGCCAGGCCCCGATCATTATCCGGGGGTTAAGGGCTGTCTCTGATTTCGAATATGAGTTTCAACTGGCTTCCATGAACCGCAAACTCGCCAAATCAATCGAAACCGTATTTTTGACTCCGTCCGAACAAAACACGTTCGTCTCGGCCAGTCTGGTCAAGGAGATTGCCAAATACGGTGGGGATATCAGTCCATTTGTCGATACCGCCGTGCACACTGCCGTAAAAAACAAATTCTCCTGAATCTTCAGCATGGCCCTGCTTATCACTGATGACTGCATCAACTGTGATGTATGTGAACCTGAATGCCCCAATCAGGCAATTTATCAGGGTGAATTGATTTATGAGATTGACTGGATGCGCTGTACTGAATGTGTTGGTCACTCGGAGAAAAGTCTTTGTGTTGAGATTTGCCCTGTCGACTGCATCCTGCCTGATCCGTCTCATCTGGAAACAAAAGACGAATTGTTTTTAAAATACCAGCATCTCCTCATGGAAGTCCCGGATACCGAGCGTTCATGACTCTCGCAGGATTCGGCAATCAACTTGCCGCCCTCGGCGAGCAAAATCGGCACCGCCATGCCGTCCATATCAGCGGCGGTGCTGATTCTGGCCTGAGAGTTGCCCTTGAACTTGGCTCGGAAATCAGAGATGGACACCGCATTCTGTATGGTGAATCGCACCCTACTGCCGCAAGCCTGGGCTTTATCACTCTCAACAGCAAGAAAGCTGCTCGTCAGTATCTGGGAGGTGAACTGGGTTGTGTGGTGATTGATGGGCATAAGCTCTTTGATCCTGATGCGATCGGCATCCTTTCCGGATGCATTCGCTCTGGCGGAATCATGATTTTCGTGACTCCCCCTTTATCCGAGTGGCCAGGATACGCTGAACCACTCCTTCTGGATAGAAAAGACGCACCATCGGCTTATTTGAGTCGCACCGCGGGAATTTTGGGGAACTGTCAACAGCTCATTCGCATTTCGACTGAAGGCTGGGTTGATTCTGGCCTGCCTGAGATTATTTCACCTACAGTGTCGAATGTTGGCTATAGCGAGCAGAGAGCCGCAATTAATGCAGTCAAGGCAATCAGAGGTCAACTTTCCACTGGACCGGTTGTCCTTGAATCAGACCGGGGACGAGGCAAGTCTGCCGCACTCGGGATTGCGGCTCGGGAACTGATCCGGGAAAAGGGGTGTCGCATTGGCGTAACCGGTCATGGGCACCGTTCAGTCGAGACCTTGCTTGCCCATGCCTTATACGACTCGGTGGGCGTTGCAGAAAAACTTCGCTACTACTCCCCTGACCTATTGATTGAAGCGAAACAGAACATTGACCTGCTACTGGTTGATGAAGCGGCGTCCTTGCCACTGTCTATCCTGAAGAGGCTGCTTGGCATATATCCACATATTGCATTTGCCACCACGATTCATGGATATGAAGGCACCGGGAAAGGCTTTTCAGTCAAGTTTCATGAAATCCTGAATCAGCAAAAACCAGCGTGGCAATTGATCAGGCTTGAACAGCCCATCAGGTGGAGTTGGGATGATCCGCTGGAAGCCTTGATAAACCGACTGTTGTTGCTTGACGCTGAACCGACTTTCTGTACTGGGCAGGAGGTGGCGAGAACCACTTCATTCATTGAATATGACCCCGTAAACCTGATTCGGGACGAAAACAAACTTCGCAGTCTGTTTGCAATTCTGGCCCGGTCCCATTATCGCACCATGCCCTCCGACCTTGCGAGAATCCTGGATAGCCGCGACTTGCACATGTTCGGTCTCGAAGATCCGGCCGGGAATGTCCTGTCTGTGGCCCTGATCGCAGTCGAAGGCCAACTATCGGAAGAGTTGGCCGAGCACGTGGTCTGCAACCGGCGCAGGCCAAAAAACCAGCTGTTACCGGCAGCATTATGTTCACAGCTGGGTTATCGCGAGGCACTGTCCATGCGTCTGGCACGCATTATCCGAATTGCTGTCAACCCGAATGTCGCCGGACATTCGTATGGGAAAAAACTCACGGCACAGATCATCAGTCGCCTGGAACCCGAGTTTGATCTGGTCGGGGCCTCATTTGGTCTTGACAGTCCGTTGTATGCATTCTGGATGAATGGCGGGTTTTCCCTAGTGCGGATTGGCATCAGAAAAAATCGCAGTACAGGCACTTGTTCGGGGCTTGTCATCCGGGGATTGAGTGATCAGGGAAAGAAACTGGCATTCAATGCCAAAAGCCAGTTTGCCCGCAATCTTCCATCGCAAATCTCCTTGTATTTTCAGGATATGGATCAGCAATTGCTTGAACGAATTTGCGAAAACAGCCCTTACTTCGCATTGTCAGATTCGCTTGATTCTCGGGATTATGTGGAGCTGCACTCCTTTGCTTCTGGACATTGCAACCCAGATCGCGTCTCTGCAGCCCTCGAGCTTTTTGCCAAAAATATACTTGCCTCGAAAACGACTGGACTCGAAGAGACAGATCGGGAGCTGATTCGTCAACGACTGATCTTTCACCAGCCATGGTCGCGCATCTTCCGACCACCCCGATCAAATGAACCAGTCAGTAAGCGGGAAGGTCTAAACCACTTGAGGCAGATTGTCTCGCGCTGGCTTGATAAATCCACTCTCGAGTGACCACTCGAAAAAATCCCGTGGAAATCCCTTTGTCACAGATCAACTTCATTTCGAAGCACCGTCTATCTGGGCCAGCCCGGTTACGATTTAGTCATGTTTTCCCTTGTCTTATGGAGAATAAGCCGCTGTTTCTTGAGGGCCTGAATTGCGTTGACTCGATCAGCCATTCCAGGTGAAGGAAACCGGCTGCCGGCCTGCGTGATTTCGGCAACATCCAGCGAGCTTTCCTTTTCCAGTGTTGGATAGTGGAGCTTCTTTCACCGACCTGTTTGGCCAGTTCTCCGATTTTGAGTAATTTGGAATCTTGAGCTGATTCCGGGTTTTCACTGGTTACAGCAGTCAAGGAAATATCTGGGGACCTGTCACTGCCCTGACAATTGCTTGCAGATAGCCATCTTCAGAACCACAAAGCCGGGCTTTTTCTTGTGAATGAATGTATGCGTCGATCACGTTTTTGAATGATGGCTGAAGGATAGCCAGCCCGTAACGGGGCTCTGTTGCCAATCCGGCTGGACAGGGTTCTTTATGGCTTGCGAACCAATCGGCAAACCCAAACATCAGATCAGGTATTTCAAGCGGATGCGGCTACTTTGCAACGATTTTTATTCGAGATGTTGCAGGCTGAAGACCATTGGCCATACGAGCAGGCAACGAGTCGAACGTATTGAAATAACCACAAGGGTGGCTTCCGGGCCGCCTTGTCTTCAATACATGAAGAAAATTTCAAGCTGATCCGCTGCCCATCAACAGCAATCAATTTTTTGCCCTCAATGAGCAAGTATGTTCTTGAGTACGCCAAGAAATTGCTCGTTTTCCTCAGGCGTGCCAACGGTCACCCGCAAACACTGCTCTAGCAGCTTGTCGGATCCATGCAGGTTCTTGACCAGCACGCCCTGATTTGCAAGCTCGCGAGAAACCCAGCTGGCATCCAGCACCCGGAACAGATGGAAATTGGCCGCGCTTGGAAATACCGTAACTCCATCAATAGCCCGGAGCGCCTCAAACTGTCTCTCCCTCTCCCGGACGATCAGTTTGGCCTGTTCCTCCAGCAAATCGGCATGATCCAGGATTATCGACGCACTCAGTTGAGTTAGAGAGTTGATGTTGTAGGGGAAACGAACTTTACTCATTTCCCGCCCCCACTCCCTGTTGGTGACGGCAAAGCCCAGTCTGAGACCTGCCAGCCCGCTCTTGCTCAGAGTTCCAAGTACTATGAGGTTTGGTCGTTTGGAGACCTCGTTCAGGTAGGATTTTCCGCTGAAGGCATGGTATGCCTCATCAATAACCACCACCCCATTTGCAGCATCCAGAATCGCTTGAAGCACTTGCGAATCAAATAAATTGCCGGTTGGATTATTTGGATAGGCAAGGAAGATGCAAGCGGGGTCATGGTGCCGAATCGCGCTTGTCACTGCCTCGGCAGACAAGGAAAAATCCTTTCCCAATGGCACCTCGACAAAGTGAGTGGATGTATACTGGCAAATCTGCCGGTACATTGAAAATGATGGCGATGGCGCCATGATCGTACGGCCCCTCCCACCCAGCATCAGAACCAGCATCTGGATCAATTCATCAGATCCATTGCCCAGCACCAAGGAGCATGACTCAGGAAGACTGATGTAGTTGGATAGACGTTCCTTGAGTTCTCGACAGCCAGCATCGGGATAGCGGTTGATGGGGGTTGTGGCAAGTGCTCCGCTCCATTCATTGGCCAGTGACTGCGGGAGGGAATACGGGTTCTCCATGGCATCAAGCTTGACCATGCCCGCTGAGTCGGAAACCCTGTATTCAGACATGGAACGAATCTGATCCGGAACCCACCTTTGAATACACTGTTTCGCTCGTTCATGAATCGATGGCGGTGCCAGACTCTCTTCGACATCGGTTCGATACCCCGCAGAACGTTCATGCGCAGTCAAACCCTCGCTGCGGGCCATGATGGCTGCTATCCGCGATAGCTTTCTGGATCCATCCGGAGAAAGATGAACAATACTGCTCCGCTTCTGAAAATCATAAACACCGAGAGGGGAACTGAACCTTGCAGTGCCAGATGTCGGCAAAACATGATTCGGTCCAGCACAGTAATCGCCCAGTACCTCGGCACTGTATTTCCCCACGAAAATGGCTCCAGCATGACGAATTTTGGATAGCGCATCCTCTGGATTTGACACCATCAATTCAAGGTGTTCGGGAGCAATGCGATTGGCGACTTCAATGGCCTCGTCAAGGTTGTCAACTTGAATCAGTGCACCGTTAGAGGATAAAGATGCCTCGATAATTTTATGGCGGTCCATGCCGGGCAGTAACCTGTCGACCGCGAACATGACAGCCTCACCGAGTTTGTGGTCGGTCACAATTGCAATGGATTGCGCCCTCTCATCGTGTTCAGCCTGGGCAAACATATCCATGACTACCCACTCGGGATCTGCAGAGGAATCCGCGATGACGAGAACTTCAGAAGGACCCGCTATCATGTCAATCCCCACCTTGCCAAAGACCTGTTTCTTGGCTGTGGCCACATAGGCGTTTCCCGGGCCTACGATCTTGTCGACCGCAGGAATGCTCTCTGTCCCATAAGCCAGAGCGGCCACTGCCTGGGCTCCCCCAACCGTAAAGATGCGGTCAACCCCGGCAATCTGCGCAGCGGCTATGACGGCCGGATTGATCTCGCCATTCGGCATGGGCACAACCATGATGATCTCGGAGACTCCCGCCACCTTCGCGGGGATTGCAGTCATCAGAACCGAGGACGGATATGCGGCAGTTCCACCGGGCACATACACGCCGACCCGGTCAATTGCAGAGATTGACTGTCCAAGTTGCGTACCGTCTTCATCCATGCATTTCCAGGATTCAAGCCGCTCCTTCTGGTGAAACCATCGTATTCTTTCAGCGGCTGCCTGAAGAGCCTTTTTCAACTCCGGATCGGCTTGATCGGAAATATCCTGAATTTGCAAACCGGATAATTCCAGATCCTCAATTTCCATTTCCCGTCTGTCAAGCTTGCGAGTGAATTCGAGCAAGCCCCGGTCACCTGCAGACCGAACCCTTGCAATGATGGTTCGAACAACCTCCTCTACATTTTCTGCTTGCGGACCATCTCGCTTGAGAAGCTCATTCAGCTTTTCATGGAAATCGCCTTGGCCGTATATTAGATAATCCAGCATCTGTCAAAATGCATTGATGATTTTGTCGGGATTGGTTTTTGTCGATCCATGAACAAAACCGCCTTTCATCTCCATCAGTTCAATGATCAACCCTTGTCAAGACAGCCTATACCCGCCGATTGATGAAACTGCCGCCGGGAATCCGCTTAATGCTCGCGCCAATCTGTGTCAGTTTTTCGTCGATGCATTCATATCCCCGATCAATGTGATAAATCCGGTCAATCGTAGTCTCACCCTCGGCAATCAAACCTGCCAAAACCAGACAGGCTGAAGCCCTCAGATCGGTTGCCATGACCGGCGCACCATTAAGCCGGCGCACCCCCTGTATAACGGCAGTATTTCCGTCAAGCTCAATATTTGCACCCATTCGCCTCAATTCATGAATATGCATGAAACGATTTTCAAAGACGGTTTCGACTACCGTAGAGATTCCATCTGCAACCGAGTTGAGCAATACAAACTGGGCCTGCATGTCGGTGGGGAAACCAGGATACGGCGAAGTTCTGATGCCAACAGGCTGAATGGGCGCATGAGGCGATTCCAGGGTAACCCAGTCTTCACCAGCCTCAATACTGGCCCCAGCCTCAACCAATTTACCCAGTACGGCCTCCATGTGCTGGGGCTGTACATCCCTTAATTTGATTTGACCGCCCGATACCAAAGCTGCCAGCAGAAATGTTCCCGCTTCGATTCGATCGGGTATCACCCGATGATGAGTGCCGCCCAATTCTTCGACACCGTCAATGACAATCTGGTCTGTGCCTGCTCCCTCAATTTTTGCCCCCATATCGTTCAATGCACCGGCAAGATCGACAATTTCGGGTTCTCTGGCTGCATTTTCAATCACTGTGGTACCCTTGGCAAGCGTTGCAGCCATCATGAGATTTTCGGTTCCGGTAACCGAAATCATATCCATGAATATTCTTGTTCCTTTCAGACGTTTCGCCCTGGCCTTGATATATCCGCCTTCAAATATGATATCCGTACCCATGGCCTCAAGTCCTTTGAGGTGCAGATTCACAGGACGTGAACCTATGGCACAGCCTCCGGGCAGGGATACTTCTGCTTTCCCATATCGAGCCAGCAGGGGTCCCAGTACCAGAATCGATGCCCTCATGGTTTTGACCAGTCCATAGGGAGCAACTGCACTGTTCAGGGTCGAGGCATTGACTTCAATTGCCATCTTTTCATCGACCTGTAACTCGACACCCATTTGACCCAAAAGCTCCATCGTGGTGGTAATGTCATTGAGATGCGGAACATTGCTGATTACCGTCGCCTCTCTTGTCAACAAGGATGAAATCATGAGAGGCAAAGCAGCATTCTTTGCGCCTGAAATGCGTATCTCGCCACTCAGGGGCTTACCGCCAGTTGCTAGCAATTTATCCATGTTTTTCAGATCTGCTCTGATCCACGATATTTGACAATCAGCAAATTGGGCGGACATGCCTGAAGGTCCGCACGTATTCGCCATGACAAGTGCAAAGAGAATGACCGATTTCCCTTTCACCGAATTATAGGGCGTTGTGATGCCTATCTTGCGAGATACGGATTTTCTCAGTCAACCCAACTCTGTATTTTCAGAGCGTAGATCATGCCATAATATGCAGGTGAATAATGAGTGACGGATAGCAAATATGACTCGAATGGTAAACTGCCGAAAACTCGGAAAAATGACCCAGGGCCTGGAGCAGCCAACTTGGCCGGGCGAGCTGGGACAGCGCATTTTTGAAGAAATCTCCATGGAAGCCTGGCAGGATTGGCTCGGCCAGCAGACCATTTTGATCAATGAATACAAATTGAACCCGCGGGACCAGAAACACAAAAAATACCTGATCCAGCAAATGGAAGCCTACCTCTTCGGCGATGGAATTGAATTGCCCGATGCCTGGAGCGCCCAACAGGAAGACCGCAAATCCTGACAGCACCCGAACACCAAGGGAGTATTCACGTGCACTGGTCACGAAAAGGGCCTACACCTTGAGGACCGATGTGTTCCGAGCATGTTGCAGTCCAATATGGAAAACTGTTTTTTTACTGACTTGAACTTTGTGGGATCTGCCGGATTTCTGGCCCATATGCTGTTTGAGACATTCGTAACAGCACCCGTAAAGCCACGTAACATCACCGAACAGGGTCCACAGCACTGAGACTTGTCGCTACAGCATGAATTCACGATAAGAATTCGAGTGCCAAAAACGGGGCTGAACTGGCTTTACCAATCATTCCCGATGCCCCTTTGGGTAGATTTAACAAGGGGCTGCCGGAAACAGGCTTTTTCGGGCATGACAGAAAAACATGGCATTTACGGTATAACTGCCATGAACAGGACAAGCAAGAGACTTGCAGTACATGCTTCCTTGATGATGGCGTCTCTGCACCGCGGGGTTGAGGGCTTGTAGAGAAGCGTTGACAAATGTTGCCCGGTGAATCGGCAGTGCAGTCAAACAATCTCTTCACACCTAAGTGCTGAAGGATATAATCGGAGACGGAAAATATTCCGCTCCAAACAAACGAGTGCACCCACACGACGTACTCGGGAACAAGCAAGCCGGAAGACGGATTCTGAAACGGTCAAGGCAATCGAACATTGGGCAATTACCCTTAATCAGATAGCGTAACTCCATGACTTCATGCCATCTGTGCC
>JAPYNK010000216.1 GCA_028285825.1 Arenicellales bacterium
ACATACCCTTTTTACTGCTTTTGCTATGCCGTTACCCGCAAAGTTCGGTCTCTATGATCCTGCCAACGAGCACGACTCCTGTGGAGTCGGCTTTGTTGCCAATATTGACGGCCAGCGGACACATCGGATTCTGGAACATGGTCTGACCATCCTCAAGAATCTTGCCCATCGGGGCGCAGTCGGAGCCGATCCAAAAGCCGGTGATGGGGCCGGAATACTTCTGCAAATACCGGACAGGTTTTTCAGAAGGAATCTCGGTTTTGAGTTGCCCGGACCAGGGCATTATGCAATCGGCATGGTCTTTCTGCCAAGAACCCCCAAGGATCAGGAAGCACTAACATCAATTGTCGAGGAGTTCATTGTTCAGGAAGGACAGTCGGTACTCGGCTGGCGCAAGGTACCGGTTTATGCCGACAATCTGGGCAAGAGTGTACCGCCCACGGAGCCTGAAATCTATCAGGTCGTTGTGAAACGCTCGAGCGACCTTCAGTCACAGGATGACTTCGAAAGAAAACTGTTCGTTATTCGCAAGCAGATCGAAAGAACAGTGGCCGAATCCGGGATCTCGCGAAAATCGGACTTTTACATCACCACACTCTCTTCCCGGTTAATCTGCTACAAGGGCATGCTGATGGCTGATCAAGTCGATGAGTATTACCCGGATCTGCTTGAGGAAGACATGGAATCGGCGATGGCACTCGTCCATCAGCGCTTTTCCACCAATACCTTCCCGAGCTGGGATCTCGCACATCCATTCCGAATGATTGCCCACAACGGGGAAATCAATACATTGCGCGGCAACATGAATTGGATGGCGGCAAGACGCAGTTCCCTGTTTAGCGAAAAACTGGGCGAAGACATGCAGAAAATCTGGCCCGTAATTCCGGAAGGACAGTCAGACTCTGCAGCCTTCGATAATGTGCTTGAATTACTCGTAGCCGGAGGCTACTCGATGGCGCATGCAATAATGCTGTTGATTCCGGAAGCCTGGTCAGGAAACACGCTCATGGGCAGGAACCGTAAGGCGTTTTACGAATATCATGCTGCGCTCATGGAGCCCTGGGATGGGCCGGCTGCCGTGGTTTTTTCCGATGGCAGGCAGATCGGGGCGACTCTGGACCGAAATGGCCTGAGGCCCGCTCGTTACCTGATTACGAATGACGACATGGTGGTGATGGCCTCCGAGATGGGAGTTCTGGACATCCCTGAATCAGAGATCAAGAAGAAGTGGCGACTGCAACCCGGCAAGATGTTCCTGATCGACATGGAACTCGGCCGAATCATATCCGATAAGCAAATCAAGCAGGAGTTATCAAATCAATACAATTATCAGGAATGGCTGGATCGCACCCAGATCGAGCTTCGCTCCTTGCGTATTTCAGTCGGTGCCATGTCACCCGATCCGCATACCCTGCTCGAGCTGCAGCAAGCCTACGGCTATACGCAGGAAGACTTGAAGATTCTGCTCCAGCCAATGATCACGAATTCCGAGGAAGCACTCGGATCCATGGGCACCGATGTTCCACCGGCTGTAATGTCAAGCCGGGCCAAGCATCTCTCTCATTATTTCAAGCAGAATTTTGCTCAGGTTACCAATCCGCCAATCGATCCGATTCGCGAAGAACTGGTGATGTCCCTGTTGACCCTGATTGGCCCCAGGCCCAACCTGTTCGGGCTGGACGACGGCGGGCGTGAAATGCGTCTGACCGTGCCCCAGCCTCTTCTCACCAATAACGAGCTCGAACAGGTACGCCAGATTGAGGACCATACCAATGGCGCATTCAGGACCAAGACCCTGACGCTGTGCTTTCCGGTGAAATGGGGGCCTGAAGCCCTGGGTTCCGCACTCGGGGAATTATGCAGGAAAGCCGAGCGGGCAGTATTGCAGAAGGGCTTCAACATCCTGATTCTTTCGGATCGGGGTACGGATCGGGACAATATCGCTATCCCGGCCTTGCTTGCCACCTCCGCCGTGCATCATCACCTGATCCGCAAGGGTCTCAGAACCGAAACCGGACTCGTGGTTGAAACCGCTGCATGCATGGAGGTCCACCATTTTGCCACGCTCACTGGTTACGGTGCCGAAGCAGTCAACCCCTATCTGGCGTTTGATACCATCAACCGCATGCTCCGTGAGCTACCGGATCGATCCGGTTTTGAAGAGGCCCAACAGCATTATATCAAGGCCATCAACAAGGGACTCAAAAAAGTCATGTCCAAAATGGGCATCTCGACCTTTCAATCCTACTGCGGAGCGCAAATCTTCGATGGCGTCGGATTGTCCGAGGAATTTGTTGAACAGTTTTTCACCGGCACCACTTCAAGAGTCGGCGGGGTCGGACTTGATGAAATTGCTGCTGATATCTATGTCTGGCATGAGCAGGCCTACGGCAATATGCCGCTTTATCGAAATATGCTGGATCCCGGCGGGGACTATACATTTCGAGTGCGCGGCGAGAAACATGTCTGGAACCCGCAGACAATCACCAATCTGCAACATGCCGTTCGGGGAAACAGCCTGGATCAATATCGTGAATATTCACGAATGATCAATGAAGAGGACGTTGAACTGTATGCACTTCGCTCCCTGTTTGAATTTGACTGGGTGGATCAGCCACTGCCCATCGCTGAGGTCGAGCCTGCCGCAGAGATTGTCAGACGCTTTGCAACCGGCGCGATGTCATTTGGTTCGATTTCCCAGGAAGCGCATTCGAATCTCGCGGTCGCGATGAATCGTATCGGCGGCAAGTCCAACACCGGCGAGGGGGGTGAAGAGGAATCAAGATATCGACCCTTGGCAGATGGAAGCAGCAATCCCCAGCGTTCCGCGATCAAGCAAGTCGCATCGGGGCGCTTCGGTGTAACGACCGACTATCTTGTGAATGCCGATGACATTCAGATCAAGATGGCACAGGGTGCAAAGCCCGGCGAGGGTGGCCAGCTACCCGGGCACAAAGTCAGCCAGCAAATCGCTTCGGTGCGACACTCTACACCCGGTGTGGGGCTTATCTCGCCACCTCCCCATCATGACATCTATTCGATTGAAGATCTGGCTCAGCTTATCTTTGACCTGAAAAATGTAAACCCGGAAAGTCGAATCTCGGTCAAACTGGTTTCTGAAGTGGGCGTTGGCACTGTGGCCGCCGGGGTCTCCAAGGCCCATGCAGATCACGTCACGATTTCCGGGTATGAGGGAGGCACGGGTGCCAGCCCACTGACTTCAATCAAGCATGCCGGGTCCCCCTGGGAAATTGGCTTGGCCGAAACCCAGCAAACGCTGGTGCGGAATCAGTTGCGAGGCCGGATTGCCGTACAAGTCGATGGCGGATTGAGAACCGGGCGTGATGTTGCGGTAGCAGCCCTGCTTGGTGCCGATGAATTCGGTTTCGCAACTGCCCCCCTGATCGCTTCGGGCTGTATCATGATGCGCAAATGCCATCTGAACACCTGTCCGGTCGGCATTGCCACCCAGGATCCCCGTTTGCGCAAGCGCTTCACGGGACAGCCTGAACATGTTGTCAACTACTTCTTTTTCGTGGCCGAAGAGCTACGGGAAATCATGGCAAAGCTGGGATTTGCAACAGTCGATCAAATGATTGGCCGGGTTGATCGATTGAAAGCCCAGAAGGTTATCCGGCACTTCAAGGCCAAGGGACTTGATTACAGCCGAATCCTGGCCCGCGAGACGGTTGGGCCTGAAGTTGCGATCCATAACTCCGAATCCCAGGACAACACTGTGGTCATCAAGGCTCGAGGAACGGCTGGACAGTCATTCGGAGCATGGCTCGCCAAGGGCGTGTCGATTGAGCTTGAAGGTGAAGCAAACGACTATGTCGGCAAGGGTCTTTCCGGAGGCCGGATTGTGGTCTTTCCACCGCGGGATACGTCGATGGACAACCGGCGCGAAAACATCATTGTCGGAAATACTGCCCTGTATGGAGCAATTTTCGGAGAGTGCTATTTCAGTGGTGTGGCTGGAGAACGGTTTTGTGTTCGAAATTCCGGTGCAGTTGCCGTGATTGAAGGAGTCGGTGATCATGGATGTGAATACATGACGGGCGGTGTCGTGATCTGTCTGGGTCAGACAGGGCGCAACTTTGCTGCCGGCATGTCCGGCGGTATGGCCTACGTATATGATGAAGTCGGAGACTTTGAGAAAAAATGCAACATGCAGATGGTCTCTCTGGAACCGGTCAACCCCGATCAACCTGCCGAAAGTATCGACAATCCGCTGGAAGCAGACGAG
>JAPYNK010000217.1 GCA_028285825.1 Arenicellales bacterium
CACAATATTTCTTTGTGCCTAAACCTGCTAAAATCCAGGCGTTCGGCAAGAGAATTAGAGTTTCCAACATGCTTCTATTCATTGACATTCAAGTCCTTGCATTATTCACTGTATTAACCTGCTTATACGCTATAATTTCGCACGGCATTCAACTCGCATGGCAATCAACCTTTCTGCTCCATCCAGGGCCCTGTTGGTTGCAGAGAAACAAATTAGATCGTCGAAAAACTGACAATTTCACGGGATGACAACTGAATCATGAAACATTCATTGAGCGTTACTGAAGAGTTCATTTTGATGATTATGAACAATGAGACCGGCTACTTTTATCAGGTTGGTGGCTGGGATTTGAACTGTGCCGTGATCGGGTCCGTTCTGGCCGATCTTTCCCTGCAATCGCGCATTGATACAGATTCGGATTCACTATTCATTGTTGACAGAAAAAATACCGGCGACCCCAATCTTGACTTGCTGCTGAAAGAGATTGTCAATGACGAACAGCCCAGAAATACACAATACTGGATTGAACGATTGGCCATTCATGCGGAAACCATCATCGATCACACGCTGGAACGGCTGGTCAAGAACAAACTGCTAAGGCACCATGATGGGGATTTTTATACCATCAACGAAGCCATGCTTTATTCTGTTGAGGATAACAATGACATAACCCACGATGATTTCGTGAAGGAACGAATCAGGGAAGCCATTTTCACTGATGTCATCCCATACCCGAGAGACATGCTCATCATCAGCCTGCTGAACGTATGCGATGTACTGCGATTTATTTTTCTTTTGGATGAAGATACCGAGACGCGAATTCTCCAGATGTGCCAGCTGGAGCTGATCAGCCGCTCTATCGCTGAAGCGGTCAAGCAAAGCATCATCACTCCCGCTTTCAAGAAACTGCCCATAAGCAAGAAAATTCCATCTGTTCATATGGTTGGCTTGATGGGCAGCAAACTTTTCTGGCAAGGCAACATTCCTGCATTAATTGCGCAAGTCACTAAAAAGCATGGGCCTGTATTCTATCTCAAGACGCCCAACGGAAAATCGCTCCTCTGCGCGGCCGGTATCCAGGTTAATCGGTGGGTCCATCGAAATGCCCGAAAGATGATGACATCTGGAGTCTACTTTCGGGAATTGGAGAAGGTTTGCGGTGCTTCAGGATTGATCACATCGCTCGACGGAGCTGATCATTTCCGATTGCGCAAGGTAATGGGTTCGGTTTATTCGGAAAAGAGGTTTTTCAACAAGCTCGACCACCTCATCCGACTCACTCGCGACTTCATGGCTGAGCACGACTGGAAGAAGGGAACAGAGCTGACTGTCAAGCGAGACATGCGCCTGCTAATCAATTTGCAAATGACCAATCTCATGGTCAGCACCGACTCCCAGGACGTGTTTGAGGATCTTGTGAAATGGAAAGAGGGTGCTTCCAATACATTTGTAGGACATCTTTTGCCAAGCTGGTGGATGAAAACCCCGACGATGAAGCGCCGATTCCGGCTCCTGCTCCAATTCATCCAGCGAATTGAGCAGAATCACACGCCTTTTCAGCGCACCGGAAAAGACCGAGAGCTAGCGGATGATTTAATCAGCATGCACCACAGCGATCCTCAATTCATGCCCGAACAAAACTTGCCGTTTCTGCTCGGTGCAGCTCCCATCCTGCAAAGCATCTATCTCGGCGATGTCCTGGGTTTTGCCCTGTATGAGATGGCGAAGAATCCCGAGATTGTCCAACGCATGCGAGAAGAAGCGAGTGCCCTGTTTGACGACAGGGAACCCAGTATGGAAGATTTTACTCCTGAATCAATCGACGTATGCGGTCGTTTTGTTCTGGAAGTTCTGCGCTTGTATCCGGTCGTCCCTCTACAGGTTCGCACAACTTCCAATCAATGTGCAGTTGAAGGTTATTCGCTCCCGATCGGAAAACAGGTATACATTATCCAGACCGCGGCACATTACTCGGAAGAGTGCTTTCCGGATCCTTATAAATTTGACATTGACCGATATCTCCCGGGACGAGCCGAACATCGCAGCCATGGATATTCCCCTTATGGTCTTGGCACCCACATGTGCGTTGGATTCAACTGGATGAAATTGCAGTTAGCGGTGACCATACTGTTAATGCTCCATCATTACGACTTCGCATCTCTCCCGAAAAGCCATAAGCTTCAGTTCAACCCGTTTCCAACACTGTCCGTTTCCAAGAAACTGAAACTGACGATTTCAGATCAATTGCACAAATTGCCTGCGTAGTCCAGCAAAAGCCAGCCATGATATTGCCGTCTTGACTGGAGCATGTTAACACAATTTACCATGAATGGGTATATTCGGTGCCTGTAATTTTCGACCAGAACAGTACGGAGGAACAGACAAGTGGAACTCACACCAGAACAGTACGAGCGCATTGCCCCGCTGCTTCCGAGGCAGCGGGGCAATGTCAGTCTTTCCAACCTGCAAGTGCTCAACGCCATTCTCTACGTGGCCGGGCACGGCTGCAAGTGGCGCGGCCTGCCGGAGCGGTTCGGCAACTGGCACACC
>JAPYNK010000218.1 GCA_028285825.1 Arenicellales bacterium
GAATGTTATGCTGCAATCACCATCCATGGGCGAATGTTTTTTATGTTATTGATTAAATGGTATAAATCAACAAATTTGTTACTTAAGTATATAAGCCCCAATATTAAATATGGAATGTTGGTTGTGACTCAAATGGAGGACATTTGCCATAAAGAATTTCATGCCAGTACAGTGTGTTGGTAATTTTCTTGCGTCAGGAGGGGCTATAATGATTGTGAAAACCACAGTCGGAAATACAAGTTACTCCGTATCGTAAATTTCAAGAATACGAACATGGTTGATTGTTTTACACAAATAAAATTCACCGGTTTGGCTAACGATATTCTCTTCGAGGGATCTGTTTTGGAAAATCCGGGTCGAGGTAATTCAAGGATTGAAAGAATCAACCGAGAGAAAGTGACTTATCGCCGGGGAAATTCTTTAATAACAGTACGATGGCTGGATCTTTATAATGCCTATAAGCACTTCAAGGGGAAACAGGTATCTTCAACGGATTTAAGGAAATTTGCGCCTGCAGGTCACTCTTGCAATTGCACCTTCTTCTTTCTCCTGATGATCAAGATGGGCCTTGCCGATTCCTCATATTGACTGTTCACCCCATTGATCAATTCGAAGATTCAACGAAACACTTAACAACTTACAGTGTTTGACGGATCAACCTGATACACTAGCCGGAACAACCGGCAGGGTATTGTTCATCTATACTTTTCAGAACATGCCCCGATCCCCCCTGAATTGCATGGATCATGAGTCTGGATAAAACCTACAACCCGCACGATATCGAGTCCCGCTGGTACGCCTTTTGGGAAGAAAATGACTTCTTTCGCCCATCAGGGCAAGGCGAACCCTACTGCATCATGATTCCCCCGCCGAACGTGACCGGGAGCCTGCATATGGGTCACGCCTTCCAGGATACCATCATGGATGCCTGGTGAACAAGGAAGGCAAGACCCGACATGACTATGGA
The DNA here is from genome assembly GCA_028285825.1 of Arenicellales bacterium. GTDB lineage: Bacteria > Pseudomonadota > Gammaproteobacteria > Arenicellales > Poriferihabitantaceae > Poriferihabitans > Poriferihabitans thioversatilis. Next base: position 968 of record JAPYNK010000218.1, read on the forward strand.
CGTCAGAAATTCATCGACAAAATCTGGGAGTGGAAAGAGGAATCAGGCGGAACCATTACCCGCCAGCTCCGAAGAATGGGGACCTCGCCGGACTGGCGACACGAACGATTTACCATGGATGAAGGATTGACCAGGGCCGTGATTCGGGTGTTTGTCGATCTGTATGATGCGGGAATCATCTACCGCGGCAAGCGGCTGGTGAACTGGGACCCCGTACTGCATACCGCCCTTTCCGATCTCGAGGTACTGTCACAAGAGGAAAAAGGCTCGCTTTGGCACCTGAAATACCCGCTCATTGGCATGCCGGGTCATATGACGGTGGCCACCACCCGGCCCGAGACCATGCTGGGCGATTGTGCTGTCGCTGTGCATCCAGACGATGCTCGCTACCGGCATCTTGCGGGTAAATTCTGTGAGTTGCCACTTGCCGGACGACGAATACCGATCATCATGGATGAATATGTCGACCCGGAGTTTGGCTCGGGTTGCGTAAAAATCACGGCCGCCCATGATTTCAACGATTATCAGGTCTGGCTCCGGCATCGTGAGGATCCGGCAATCGCCAGCCAGCCGGATTCCGGGCTGATCAATATCTTCAGCGAAAGTGCCTGCATCCGGGACAATCAGGAGGCTGGAGGGCAGTCGGACAGCACCGTGTTGCCGGATGCCTATGTCGGGCTTGATCGCTTTGAAGCGAGAACCGCAATCATCAGGGACCTTCAGTCGCTCTCACTATTGGAACGCATTGAAGATCATCGTTCAATGATTCCCCGGGGGGATCGTTCCGGGGCAGTAGTCGAGCCGTTTCTGACCGATCAGTGGTTTGTTGACTTGACTCGTTCCGAGCAGCCGGACGGACGACCCGGCGGATTGGCGCGAATCACCGAACCCTCGATCGAGGTGGTGAGAAGCGGAGCCATCAAGTTTATCCCCGGGAACTGGAGCCGGACCTATTTTCAATGGCTGGAGAATATCCAGGACTGGTGTATATCCAGACAGCTTTGGTGGGGGCATCGGATACCGGCATGGTATGACCGGGAGGGCAATGTCTATGTCGGACTGGATGAAGAGCATGTGCGCAACAGGTACCCGGTCGCCAGTGACCTCGAACTCAAACAGGATGAAGATGTTCTGGACACCTGGTTCAGTTCGGCATTGTGGCCGTTCTCGACACTGGGCTGGCCCGAACAGAACGAGCGCCTGGAGACGTTCTATCCGACCAGTGTGCTGGTCACCGGATTCGACATTATCTTTTTCTGGGTTGCCCGGATGGTCATGATGGGTACGCACTTTATGGGCGAAGTGCCATTTCATGAGGTCTACATCCATGGCTTGATTCGTGATGCACATGGCCAGAAGATGTCAAAGTCAAAAGGCAATGTTCTGGATCCGATTGACTTGATTGACGGCATCGACCTTGAACATCTGGTCGAGAAACGCACCAGTGGCATGATGCAACCGCATCTGGCCGAGAAAATAGCCAGGCAGACCCGGCAGGATTATCCCGACGGAATACCGAGTTTCGGCACGGATGCGCTTCGCTTTACCTTTGCTGCACTGGCCTCGACCGGCCGGGATATAAATTTTGATCTTGAGCGAACTGCCGGCTATCGGAATTTCTGCAACAAGATCTGGAATGCAGCCCGCTTCGTGCTGATGAATACCGAAGACAGTCACCTGGCGGAGAGGAAAGAACAGGATCGATGTCAGGTCCCGGATCGCTGGATAATGTCGCAACTGGCGAGGTGTATCCAGAATGTGCATAAGGCGGTATCCATGTATCGATTTGATAGGGTGGCACGGGAGATCCATGACCTGGTGTGGAACAAGTACTGCGACTGGTATCTGGAGTTTTCCAAGGCGACGCTGAATTCCGAACGGGCAAGCGATACGGTAAAGGCCGACACAAAACAGGCCATGTGTCAGGTTCTGGAGGAGATATTGAGGCTGGCACATCCGATTATGCCGTTCATCACTGAAGAGATATGGCAACGCCTGGCTCCGCGGGCCGGTGTTCAAGGCAGGACCATCATGACCCGGCCCTATCCCGTATATCAGGCACAGCGTGTGGATGAGGAGGCCGAGCGGGAAATGGAGTGGGTCATGGAACTGATTCTCGGAGTGCGTCGCATAAGGGGTGAGATGAATATCTCTCCGGGCACGCAGGTGCCGTTACTGGTATCCGGTGCAGCCAAAAATGATACCGAACTTATCGACAAGAACCTGGACTACCTGAAGAAGGTTGGCCGAATATTGTCTCTGGATACGTTGAAGCCGGGGCATGATGAGCCAGAGTCTTCGGTGGCAATCGTCGGTTCCATGAGGATATTGATACCTCTTGATGGATTGATTGACAAATCTGCTGAACAGGCCCGGCTCAAGAAGGAAATCGAGCGAATCGACAGGGAGATACGGAGAGTGGAAGCGAAACTCGACAACCCGAACTTCGTGAATAAAGCCCCGCAGCCGGTCGTCGACAAGGAGCATGAAAAACTGTCAGGCTACCGGAACGAAAGAGCGGAGCTGGCAGCCCGGTCAGGCAAACTGAGTCAAACCCGATAATAGTCCCGATACCATTTTACGAAACGCTTGATACCGTTCTGGATATCGGTTTTCGGTTCCTGGCCGAGCCATTCGGTAGCAAGAGTCAAGTCCGCACTTGTCGAGACGACATCGCCGGATTGCATCGGCAGGAAATCGCAGTCCGCCTTGATTCCGAGTGCTTCTTCAATGGCATGGATATAGTTCATGAGGGGAATTCGGTTGCCACTGCCCAGATTCCAGATCCGGTATGGGGCAGAACTCGAGGCTGAAGATGGTCGGGATGGGTCGAAATTGGCGTCTGGCCTGGCGGGATTATCGAAAGCCGCCAAAATCCCGTCAATCGCATCATCGATATACGTGAAGTCACGAGCCATATTGCCCCGGTTGTAAACCGGTATTTTCCTGCCAGAGAGAATCAGCTCAGTGAATTTGAAGAATGCCATGTCAGGGCGACCCCAGGGACCATATACGGTAAAGAAGCGCAAGCCGGTGACGGGCAACTGATACAAGTGGGAATAGGCATGGGCCATGACTTCGTTGGCCTTTTTGGTTGCGCCATACAGCGAAACCGGATGGTCGGCTGCCTGATCTTCGCGAAACGGTTCGGCAGTATTCAAGCCATAGACCGAACTGCTTGAGGCATAGATCAGGTGCTGCACATCATGGTTGCGACAGCCCTCCATGACATTGACAAATCCGGTTAGATTGGAGTCGACATACTGATGGGGATTGTCTATCGAGTGTCTGACTCCAGCCTGTGCGGCAAGATGGAACACGACATCGAATTGACCGGTCTCAAACAGTTCTTCAATATCTGGTCTGGAGGCCACATCAATCCTGTCAAACCGGAATCCCGCAAAATCTTGCAGGCGCCCAAGCCGATCCTTTTTGAGTTGTACGTCGTAATAGTCGTTGAGGTTGTCGAGGCCATGCACGCACTCGCCGCGTTCAAGCAACCGCTGACAAAGTGCAGCACCGATGAATCCCGCTGCACCGGTAATCAGGAGCTGCATAGTCTCGAGAATTCAGGCGAACCCGGCATTACGCCCGCTTGAAGCGAATACGCCATGTATGCCCATCCAGCGAATGCTCAACCTCAAATTCGGACTGATTGTCCTCACAGGTTCCGACTGAAAGGGTTTCCGACATGATGTGATCGCGGTGCACGGTCATGACCTCGTCAATCAGGTTCGAGCCACTGACCGAGAGATGGATACGATCGGAAATTTCGAGTTGTGCCGATTTTCGGGCTTCCTGGACAGTTCTGATCAGTTCTCTGGCGATTCCTTCGACCAACAGTTCATGGTTGATCGTGGTATCGAGGGCAACCAGATATCCATCGGCTTCCGAACACGCAAAGCCTTCTGCCGATTTGGTGATTATCTGCAAGTCTTCCTTGTCAAAGTCGACATTCTGATCCTCCACATTCATTGAGTAAGAGCCAGCAGATCCGATGGCTTCGATAATCTCGGTGGCATCGGACTGATTCAAGGCATCCTTGATCGCGGGCATTAGCCTGCCGTAACGCTTGCCAAGCGTCCGGAAGTTTGGCACGACTTCGTGACGAACCAGTTCGGTACTTGAGTCGATGAAGTCAATTTTCCGGATATTCAATTCTTCCTGTAGCTGTTCCTGATGTCGGGTAATGGCCTGCCGGGCCCTTGAATCCGGGCAATCGACAAGAATGCGCTTTAGCGGCTGCCGAATCCGGATGCGGCTGGTCTCGCGAGCGGTACGGCCTAGACCGACTACGGCCTGCACCACATCCATCTCGAAAATCAGAGCACTATTGAGCAGCGCTTCATTATGGTCCGGCCATTCGGTTAAATGAATGCTTTCGGCAGCTTGATCCAGGCATTTCGAGAGATTGAGATACATGTTTTCGGCCAGAAAGGGCATGAATGGCGCGATCAGCCGTTGAATGGCATCAAGAGATTCGAACAGGGTCAGGTAAGCGGCCTGTTTGTCATCACCGTTTTCGCTTCTCCAGAATCTGCGCCGGTTTCGCCGGATATACCAGTTGCTGAGCCGGTCAACGAGTTTTTCGATGGCTTGTCCAGCGGTGTAGGCATCGTAGACGTCAAGCGACTCGGTAGAGGTTTTTATGGTCTCGTGGGTTAAGGCTAGAATCCACTGGTCGATCTCCGGACGTTTTTCGGCTGGAATCTGCTTTGAAAGGTCAACATGATCCAGCCTGGCATACAGCACGAAAAAAGCATAGGCGTTCCAGATGGTGTTGACGAAAGTTGAAGCAACCTCTCGCACGATGCCGACCGAAATGCGCTTTTGTGCGTCTGGGGGTGTACGGCTCAGAAACAGCCATCTCAGTGAGTCCACGCCCACCGAGTCGAATACATCGTAGGGATTGACAATATTGCCCTCTGACTTGGACATTTTCTTGCCATGCTTGTCAACGATGTGGCTTAAGCAGACGCAGTTTCGGTAGGCGACGCAGTCATCGACCAGTGCTGAGATGGCATGCAGGGTATAGAACCACCCGCGGGTCTGGTCGATCGCCTCGCAAATATAGTCTGCCGGATAATGTGCTTCGAACTTGTCCTTGTTCTCGAAAGGATAATGCCACTGGGCATAGGTCATGGCCCCTGAATCGAACCAGCAATCGATAACTTCCGGGACTCGGTGATAACGTTTTCCGTCCTTGAAAAAAGTAATGTCATCAATGTGGGGTGTTTTCAAGCCAGTTGCCAAACCTTCCGTTGCGGATGGTTTCGGGTACCCAGTGAATGGTCTGGTTGAGGGCAACCAGACGGTCCCTGATCTCGGTGGTCCGGATAAACCATGCCTCCTTGGCATAGTAGATTAGCGGGTCCCCGGTTCGCCAACCGAACGGGTAGCTATGAACGGCTTTCTCGTTCCTGTACATCAGCCCCTGCTGCTCCAGAATTTCACAGATTGCGGGATCTGCATCCTTGAAGAACACGCCGGCTACCGGGCTTGCTTCCGGTTTGAAACAGCCATCAAGGCCCACGCCATGCAGCACCGGCAGGTTTTCCTGCTGTCCTAGTTCCAGGTCATCAATGCCGTAGGCAGGCGCAATGTGTACGACTCCCGTGCCGTCAAGAGTGTTCACGAAATCGCCCCCGCAGACCCGAAACGGTTCGCCGGTATCGACCTTGAACCAGTCTATCAGTCGGTGGTAGCGCATGCCGATGAGCTCCGATCCCGTCACGGTTTTCACGACAGTGTGGGGTTTTTCAGCAAAATATGCTGCTATTCTCGCACTGGCAAGAATCAGGGTTTCATTGTCGGCTTCTACATACGAATACTCAATGTCATTGCCCACGGCGAGGAGCAGGTTTGAAGGCAGTGTCCAGGGCGTGGTAGTCCACACCAGAAACGACAGGTGAGGGGCGTCAGCCACCCGGAAGCGCACGGTAATCGACGGGTCCTCGACATCCTGGTAGCCCAGCGATACTTCATGGGAGGATAGTGTGGCCCCGATCCTCGGATCATAAGGCACCACCTTGTAGCCCTTGTAGATGAGCCCCTTGTCCCAAATCCTTCTCAATAGATTCCAGACAGATTCGATATAGTGGTTGTCGAGAGTGTAATATGCTTGATCGAGATTCACCCAGTAGCCCATGCGGCGGGTCATTTTTTCCCAGTCGCTGATGTAGGCCATGACCGAGTTTCTGCAAAGGCGCGTGAATTCCAGGACGCCGACTTTTTCCTCGATTTCCTGTTTGTCGAAGATGCCGAGTTTTTTTTCGATTTCATGCTCAACGGGCAGGCCATGAGTATCCCAGCCACCCTTGCGCGGGGCGTAGTATCCGCGCATGGTTTTGTAACGCGGATAGATATCCTTGAAGGTGCGGGCGAGGACATGGTGAATGCCGGGTTGACCGTTGGCGGTTGGCGGGCCTTCGTTAAAGCTGAATCGCGGGCGGCCCCGGCTTAATTCGAGGCTTTTGTCGAAAATCCTGTTGTTTTCCCAATAGGACAGAATTTCCTGCTCGAGTTCGGGGCCGTTGTATTTTCCCTGCACTTTTTCCAGGGAGCCATTGTTGCTAGTCATTGCGTTACGCCGTTACGGATTGTCGGGTCAATTCGGCAAAGTAAACGATACAGGATTCGTCAGCGAGTGTCCGTGCTGGCCCCCGCTTTCTGGAAAACGTGATTTTACAACACCGGAGTATCCGTTAGGTGGTATCTTGAAGCCATCAGGACAGGGGTTTCCCTGTTGATAAATATCGCCAGAAGTCGAGCGGTGTCGAGTCCGGTGAACGACCTTGACGTCAATCCAGCTGCAGGCATCACTGCCTCGCGGGCATTCGAATGAAGTTCATTGCAAAAGCAAGAGCTATGCCACTGATCAAGCCTGCTGTATGCGCGGTATTGGCAACCCGGATACCGAATAGCCAATCGATCAGGCCGATCCAGCATGCGAAAAACCAGCCAAGCAGCAGTATCACGATATTGCGATTCAGCTTTACAGGGTAGCTCCGATTGATCAGGCCCTGTATCCACAGGAAGCCGAAATAGCCGTAGATGACCCCCGACATGCCGCCAAAGACAGGGCCGGTTTCATGATACTGGCAGAGATTCGCAATCACGCCGATCAGCAGTGTAGCTCCAAGCATCCCGGTTGCCCCATGCTGCCATTCTATAATCCGGCCGAACTCCCAGGTCCAGAGCATGTTGAAGACGATGTGAAACAAACCGAAATGCAGGAACACCGGGGTAATCAGGCGCCATATTTCGCCCTGGCGGATTTCTGCATACTGGGGTTCCATGTATTGAGTGATCAGCAGCATTCGCAGGATGTTTTCCTGCAGGCCAAGCAATGACAGTAGGTACACAAGGGTGCAGATCGCAATCAGGCTGACCGTAACCGGCTTCGTTCGCAGACTCATTGGTCATCCATTTCGATCCGGTCGCTTTCTCCCAGGGTGATCATGCGATCATCAAGGGTCTTGAACTGGCGACCCCTGATGGATTTTTGCCGGGCCTGGTAATCGGTGCTTGTTCCATCTGCACTGATGACCCGGATATTCACAATCCGGTTGTCGGCCTGATACTGAAAGAAGAAAATCCCCGAGGAAATGGCCATCAGCAGCACGATAACAATAATGGTTACTACCTTGACCGACAGCGAACCGCCTGCCTCTTCGGAGTCTGACGGTGCTGGCTGAGAACGATTTGCCTTCACCCGAAACACCAGAATGACAATGAGTATGACCCCGATCGTGAAGAGAATTTTGGTCAGCATATGGAGTCTGGCTGGGGATCGCCCGGAGGCAGCTGCAGGTAATATCCGTTCTCTTCGAGACACTGGATTACTGTTCCGACATCTGCATGCGGCAGGTTTTCCCGCTTGGCGATATCGAATTGGAGGACAGAGGACAAATCACCAAGCAGGATCATGAGGCCATCGGGCACATGCTTGAAATCATCGCGCTTGGTCAAGTAGAGGTAGGTATTGGCCTTGCGGCTGCTTTTGTAAACCCAGACCAGCATGGAGTCCGTGATGCCCAGCCATTCTCAACGTATGTGGGCACTCATTGTGGGACTACCCCTCTCCTGCAGGCGCGGGCTGTTGTCTGGCATCCCTGGGCTTCGCGTTTTTCTTGTTGCCACGCCACAGCCAGGACCAAGAGACTTTGTTCGGGGTGTGCCCGCGGCTGCCGACCGGCGTATATTTACGTTCGGTATGGCCAGTATAGAACTGACGGGGGCGACCGATTTTCTGTTCATCGTCTCCCAGCATTTCCTTCCAGTGTGCAATCCAGCCCACTGAACGCCCGATCGAAAACATCACGGTAAACATTGAGGTCGGAAATCCCAGCGCCTTCATGACGATTCCGGAATAGAAGTCGACATTTGGAAACAGCTTCTTTTCCAGAAAATAATCATCGCTCAAGGCAATCTCTTCGAGTCGCATTGCGAGTTCCAGTCGGGGATCGTCAATGCCCAGTGTCGAGAGAACCTCATGGCAGGATTTCTGCATGACCTTGGCACGGGGATCGTAGTTCTTGTAGACGCGATGACCGAAACCCATGAGTCGGAACGGGTCATTCTTGTCCTGGGCCTTGGCGATGTATTTCTTGACATTGTCGACGGTGCCAATCTCATCGAGCATGTTGAGTACCGCTTCGTTAGCGCCGCCGTGTGCAGGCCCCCATAGTGATGCAATACCCGCAGCAATACAGGCATAAGGGTTGGCACCGGATGAGCCGGCCAGACGGACTGTTGATGTGGATGCGTTCTGTTCATGGTCGGCATGCAGGATCAGCAGTCGATCAACGGCTCTGGCAAGTATCGGGTTGACCTTGTATTCCTCCGAGGTATGGGAGAACATCATTTGCAGCAGATTCTCCGAGTAGGTGTGGCTGTTCACTGGAGTCGGGAATGGTCGTCCGAGTGAGTACTTGAATGCACAGGCGCCGATATTGGGCATTTTGGCGATAATCCGGTGAGCCGCAAGCTGGCGTTGTTCCGGGTCGTTGATGTCGATACTGTCATGATAGAACGCAGAGAGTGCGCCAACCACCCCAACCATGATGGCCATAGGGTGAGCACTACGCATGAAACCCTGATAGAAGCGGGCCAGCTGTTCATGTAGCCAGGTGTGGTGTCGGATTTCCATGTCGAAACTGGCTTTTTGTTCCGGAGAGGGCAAATCTCCATATAGAAGCAGATAGCAGACTTCCATGTAGTCACTGTGTTCGGCCAGATCTTCAATCGGGTAGCCACGATGGAGCAGGATACCCTTCTCGCCGTCGATGTAGGTGATGTCTGATTTGCATGCAGCGGTCGAGGTGAAGCCGGG
>JAPYNK010000219.1 GCA_028285825.1 Arenicellales bacterium
TCCGCCAATGACTGCTCAGCAGGACTGCTCTCAAATATAGCCACACACCAGAATATTGACATGAGTGATTTGAAATTAGCCTTTATCGGCCTCGGAGTCATGGGTTATCCCATGGCTGGTCATCTGTCAGACAGGGGCCATCAGGTATGCGTCTACAACCGGACCACATCCAAGGCCGAAAAATGGTCTGCAGAACATGCCGGAACCTATGCGATTACCCCAGCAAAAGCAGTCGATGATGCGGATTTCGTATTCTGCTGCGTTGGCAACGATGATGACTTGAGAAGTGTCACCATCGGCGAGGGAGGCGCCTTCTCAGGCATGAAACAGGGCGCCGTGTTCATTGACCACACCACGGCATCGGCAACGGTCGCTACCGAACTCTACGGATTGGCCAGACAGCAGGGCTTCGACTTTCTTGACGCGCCGGTCTCGGGCGGTCAGGCCGGAGCGGAAAACGCAATCCTGACAGTCATGGTCGGAGGCGATCAATCTGCGTTCGACAGGGCCAGACCGCTGATCGACTGTTTCGCCCAGTCCGTGATGCTGATGGGCAACAGCGGTTCCGGACAACTGACCAAAATGGTCAACCAGATCTGTATTGCCGGTCTCGTCCAGAGCCTGTCGGAAGGCCTGGCATTCGGCGTGAATGCGGGACTCGACTGCAACCGGGTATTCGAAGTTATATCAAAAGGTGCTGCCAGTTCCTGGCAGATGATCAACCGCAATCAGACCATGCTCAAGAATGAATTTGAATTCGGTTTCGCCGTCGACTGGATGCGCAAGGACCTGGGACTTTGCATGGATGAAGCCAAGAAGAACCACTCGCAATTGCCGGTCACGGAAATCGTCGACGGATACTACGCGGAAATTCAGGCGGCTGGCGGCAATCGACATGACACGTCAAGCCTGGTCACGCGCCTGTACCGCAAGGATCTTGAAGAATAGCCCGTTACGCCTCTCGGGCTTTTCCCGTCAGCCCCGTATCTTCTTGAGTTTCTCGATAGCCCGGATCTGGGCCGCCCAGGCGGCAAGTTCCGCTTTCATGTCGGCATAATCCTGGTCACCAACACTCGCATCCCTGAACTGCTCTTCTGCACGCTTCATTGCGGCCTGGGCAGCTTCTTCATCCAGTTCCTCGCCACGCATGGCCGTATCCGACAACACCGTCACCAGATCAGGCTGTATCTCCAGCAACCCTCCCGTGATGAAGAAAAACTGCTGCTCGCCATCCTCCATCTGCACCCGCACATCCCCAGACGTTAATCTTGTGATGAGTGGCGCATGCCGGGGCGCAATGCCAAGCTCGCCAGCAATGCCCGGAGCGAACACCATCGTTCCCTCGCCCGACCAGATCTCCTGCTCGGCACTGACAATTTCGACTCGGATGGTGGACATTGGCAAATAGGTCTGTCAACTAACTCAGGGTCTTGGCTTTTTCGACGGCCTCATCAATGCCTCCAACCATGTAGAAGGCCTGCTCGGGGAGATGGTCATATTCGCCGCTGACAATACCCTGAAACCCCTTGATCGTCTCTTTCAGGCTCACGTACTTGCCGGGAGTTCCGGTAAAGGTTTGTGCAACCGTAAAGGGCTGCGAGAGAAACCGCTGCATGCGTCGGGCCCGTCCCACTGCCTGCTTGTCCTCCTCGGACAACTCATCCATGCCCAAAATCGCTATGATGTCCTGCAGTTCCTTGTAGCGCTGCAGGATGCCCTGCACCGCACGGGCTGTTTCATAATGCTCGCTGCCAATCACCAGAGGATCGAGAATGCGCGAGGTTGAATCGAGCGGGTCAACCGCCGGATAAATGCCAAGCTCGGCAACCTGTCTCGACAATACCAGCGTGGCATCAAGATGCGCAAAGGTGGTTGCCGGCGAGGGATCGGTCAAATCGTCGGCCGGAACATAAACGGCCTGGAACGAGGTAATCGATCCGGTTTTGGTCGAAGTAATGCGTTCCTGCAGTGCCCCCATTTCATCCGCAAGGGTCGGCTGATAACCCACCGCAGAAGGCATCCTTCCCAGTAACGCCGATACTTCGGTACCGGCCAGCGTGTAGCGGTAAATGTTGTCGATGAACATCAATACATCGCGGCCTTCATCCCGGAAATATTCAGCCATGGTCAACCCGGACAGGGCCACTCGAAGCCGATTGCCCGGGGGTTCATTCATTTGCCCGTATACCATGGCAACCTTGGATTCTTCCGGATTCTCCACATTGACCACGCCTGCTTCCTGCATTTCATGATAGAAGTCATTGCCTTCCCGGGTCCGTTCTCCGACTCCGGCAAACACCGAAAGCCCGCTATGCGCGGTCGCAATGTTGTTGATCAGCTCGAGCAGGGTGACTGTCTTGCCAACCCCGGCACCGCCGAACAGCCCGATCTTGCCGCCTTTGGCAATCGGCATGATCAGGTCAACCACCTTGATTCCGGTTTCGAGCAATTCGACGCTCGCAGCCTGGTCTTCATAGGTCGGCGATGGTCGGTGAATAGGCATGCGGACATCGGACTTGATCTCGCCGGCCTCGTCAACCGGATCGCCCAGGACATCCATGATGCGTCCCAGCGTTCCGGCCCCGACCGGAACCGAAATCGGAGCACCCGTATCACTCACTTCAAGGCCCCTTTTCAGGCCATCGGAAGAGCCCATTGCAATGCAGCGGACGACGCCATCCCCCATTTGCTGCTGGACTTCGAGGGTCAGGCCCGCCGAGTCAATTTTCAGCGCATCATATACTTTTGGCACGGAATCTCTGGGGAACTGGACATCCACAACCGCACCTATGATCTCTACGATATTTCCTGAACTCATGGTTCAAACGCCTCTTAAGTCAATTCAGTTTTCTAGTCATTCAAGTTTGCTGCTACACGGCTGCAGCTCCGCCCACAATCTCTGAGAGTTCCTGGGTGATCGACGCTTGCCTGGCCTTGTTGTAAACCAGCTGCAGATCATCAATCAGTTTTCCGGCATTGTCGGTGGCGGCCTTCATGGCCACCATTCTGGCAGCCTGTTCACACGCTGAATTCTCGGCCACCCTCTGATAAATCAGGGATTCGATGTATCGATCCATCAACAGGTCGATGATTTCCTTGGAATCGGGCTCATAGATATAGTCCCAATGCTGATGTTCCGACTTCTCGGGTGTCGGTGCAATCGGAATCAGCTGCTCCACATCCGGGGACTGGGTCATGGTATTGACAAAGTTGTTGCCGACAATGAACAGCCGGTCCACTTCACCTTCGATATACGCATCCATGACCACCTTGATCGCCCCGATCAATACCTCGAGGCGTGGCGCATCACCAAGTCCGGCTGCCTCACCGGCGATCTGCACATTGAAACGGCTGAAGTAGGCGCTCGCCTTCTTGCCGATGGTCACCATCCTCACGTCAACGCCCTTGTCATGCCACTCGGACATTGCGTTGACGACCCTGCGAAAGACGTTGACATTCAGTCCCCCGCACAGTCCCCGATCACTCGAAACCACGATGAAGGCAACACTCTTGACCTCATCCCTCGTGACCAGGTAGGGATGCCTGTATTCTAGGTTGGCCTCGCTCATGTGGGAGACAACCTGACGCATTTTTTCGGCATAGGGGCGTGCGGCATGCATGCGCTCCTGGGCACGGCGCATTTTGCTGGCCGCCACCATTTCCATGGCCTTGGTGATTTTTCGGGTGCTCCCGATACTCTTGATCTGGTTGCGTATTTCTTTTGCGCCCGCCATGACTGTTCAATCCCGTCTCTGTCAGCCGGCTGAACTACCAGCTGCCGTTTTTCCTGAAATCCTCAATCGCAGCACCCATCCTGCCCGCAGTTTCATCGCTGTAGTTCGGATCAGCATTGATCGAGTCCACCAGTTCAGCATGATTGGACTTGAGATAGGCCTGCATGGCCGCTTCAAACGGCACCACCTCCGGCACCTGCACGTCATCAAGATAGCCTTCATTGACGGCATACAGGGAAAATGCCATTTCTGCCACGGACATTGGCTGGTATTGCGGCTGCTTCATCATCTCCATGACCCGTTCCCCGCGCTCCAGCTGCCGCCGTGTGGCTTCGTCAAGATCGGAAGCGAACTGCGAAAACGCCGCCAGTTCCCGATACTGGGCCAAGGCAAGCCGGATACCGCCCCCAAGCTTCTTGATGATGCCGGTCTGAGCCGCTCCGCCCACCCGGGATACCGACAGGCCTGCATTGATTGCAGGGCGCATGCCTGCGTTGAACAGGTCGGTCTCGAGAAATATCTGCCCATCGGTGATTGAAATGACATTGGTCGGCACAAATGCGGATACATCGCCCGCCTGGGTTTCAATAATCGGCAACGCGGTCAGGGATCCTGTATTGCCGGTTCCACCCCCCCTGGACCGTTTCTCGACTTCCTCGACCGTAATCCGCGATGCCCGTTCAAGCAGTCGCGAATGGAGGTAGAACACGTCACCGGGATAGGCTTCGCGTCCAGGAGGCCGTTTCAGCAACAGGGAAATCTGCCGGTACGCCCAGGCCTGCTTGGTCAGATCGTCATAGATGATCAGGGCATCCTGGCCTTGGTCACGAAAGAACTCGCCCATGGTACAGCCTGCATAAGGCGCGATGTACTGCTCGGCGGCCGAATCCGAAGCGGCGGCGGCCACGACAATCGTGTGTTCCATTGCGCCATGTTCCTCAAGCTTGCGAACCACGCCCGCGATACTGGATGCCTTCTGGCCAATGGCAACATAGATACACTTGATGCCAGTTCCCTTCTGGCTGATGATCGCATCAACGGCAACTGCCGTCTTGCCGGTTTGCCGGTCTCCGATAATCAATTCACGCTGACCGCGACCAATCGGCACCATTGAGTCGATCGACTTCAGGCCAACCTGCACTGGCTGATCGACCGATTTGCGGGCAATGACTCCGGGAGCAATTTTTTCGATCGGGGAAGTTTCCGTAGACTCGACCGGACCCTTGCCATCAATTGGCTGACCGAGCGCATTGACCACCCTTCCCAGCATCGCTTCACCGGTCGGCACCTCGAGAATCCGGCCCGTACACTTCACGGTATCGCCTTCCGAGAGGTGCTTGTAATCACCCAGGATAACCGCTCCGACAGAATCCTGTTCAAGGTTCAGGGCCAGCCCGAACGTATTGCCGGGAAACTCCAGCATCTCTCCTTGCAGGGCTTCGCTCAGCCCGTGAATCCTCGCAATACCGTCAGTCAGCATCACCACCGTGCCTTCAGTACGGGCTTCTGCGCCGGATTCAAAATTCTTGATTCGCTCCTTAATCAGTTCGCTGATTTCGGATGGATTCAACTGTATCGACATGTCAATAATTCCTCTGAATTCTTCTTAGCTTGGTTGATCAGGAACCGATCGCACCGACCAACCGGTCAAGCTGGGTCCTGACGGATCCATCAATGACCCAGTCTCCGGCCCGGATCACCGCCCCACCGATCAACGCTTCATCCACTTCAAATTCCAGCTCGACCGCCCGGCCCAGCCTGCTTTTCAGGGCAGTCTGGAAACCATGTCGCTGATCCTCGGCCATCGGGGTTGCCGTGATCATCGAGGCGGTTATGGTTTTTTCGGCCTCTGCACGCAGCTCTGCATAGGCATCGGCAATTTCACGGAGTGCCGAAAGACGACCATTGTGCACAACCAGCTGCACCAGATTTCTCCCATGCTGGTCGAGGCGATCACCCGAAATGTCGTGGATCAGGCCAATCATTTGGTCGCGGGTAACGCTTGGACTTGCCGCCAGCTCCTTGAGCTGCGAATCATCCGCAACCAGAGCCAGCCACTGCAGCTGATCATGCCAGGCAGCCAGTTTGCCTTCTTCAAGGGCCAGCTGAAACAGTGCCTGTGCATAGGGTCTTGCGATGTTGCTTTGTGACGGCATCTTGATGGACCCTGGTCCGCTGTCTCAAAGCCTGGCGGCCAGATCATCAAGCAGTTTCGCGTGTGCGCTGGCATCCACCTCCTTTTTGAGGATCTGCCTCGCACCTGCCACTGCCAGCTCGCCAACCTGCCGACGCAGGCTTTCCCGGGCGCGATTGATTTCAGTATCAATTTCTGCCCGCGCTGCGGTGAGGATTTTCCCTTCTTCCTCGTGCGCACTCTGCTTGGCCTGTTCAACCAGTTCACTGCCGTATTTTTCAGCCTTGCTGATGATTTCGCTGGCCTGCTGCTTGGCCTCGTCAATCACCTCTTCGGCCTTCTGGCGACCTTCCTCTTCAGCGATCTGGCCCTTTTCGGCAGCAGCCAGGCCATCCGCGATCCTGGTTTTCCGTTCGTTCAGGGCGCCGATAATCGGTGTCCAGACATAGCGTTTGCTGAACCAGACGAAAATGATGAAGAACAAGACCTGAAATACTAAGGTCAAATTTAGGTTCATGGCTGTGGCCCCGGTCTAAAGCTTCACGTGATGCCGTGTTTGCAGGCTAGGCGACTGCAAACAGCACGTACATGGATATACCAACGGCTATCATGGGTACTGCGTCAACCAGGCCCATCACAATAAAGAACTGGGTCCGCAGCATTGGGATTAGCTCGGGCTGACGTGCCGCACCATCCAAATACCGCGCACCAAGTATGGCGATGCCGATGGCGGCGCCCACTGCGCCAAAACTCATCATGATCGCTCCGGCTATGTACAAAAGTGCTTGTTCCATCTACTTCTCCGAATAGTCAATTGAATAGAAATGAATAAATTGCCAAAATAGGGTGTCATGCATTCAGTGATGCTGATGAGCCATGTCCATGTAGACAATTGCCAGCACCATGAAAATAAAGGCCTGCAGGGTGATGACCAGAATGTGGAAGACGGCCCATACAAACTGCAAAACCCCGCCGAACAGGGTCAGTACGACACTGGTTCCGTACATCAGCGAAATCAGGATAAAGATCATCTCGCCCGCATACATATTGCCGAATAGCCGCAAGGAATGCGATATCGGCTTGGAAATCAGGCTCACGAATTCAAGGAAAAAATTGATTGGCATGAACAGAATCTTGAGCAACGGGTTTTTTGCTTCGAATGGGTGCATGGTCAATTCCGCGGCGAATCCAAGCGGGCTCTTGACCCTGATACTGTAGTAGATTATCAGTCCAAATACACTGAGTGCCAGTCCGAAGGTGATATTGGGGTCGGTGGTAGGCACGATTTTCTGGTAATGGACGCCAAACAACTGCAGGATACGCGGGATGAGTTCAACCGGAATCAGATCCATGAGGTTCATGAGGAAAATCCAGCAGAACAGGGTCAGGGCCATGGGTGCAACCAGATCGTTCTTGGCGGTGAAGGAGCCACGCACGTTTTCATCGACAAATTCGCATAGCCATTCGCAAAAATTCTGGAGCCCGCCCGGGGTGTCGGCAGTCACCCTGACGGCAACGCTTCGGAACATCCAGAGAAACAGGGCACCCAGCAGAAAAGACCAGAACAGGCTGTCAAGATGCACGGCCATGAGGCCCATTTGCCCAGCCTCGGCAGCACTGTGTGCGATCCCCCAGGAGCCATCCGGATGCTGGCCGAAGGTCAGATTGGTAAGGTGGTGGCGAATGAATTCGCTGGAAGTGATATTTTCCGATGCGGCCATGACCTAATGTTCAAGAAGGATGCCTGAATAACTCACGGCTACTCTGCCTGCATACGACATCGATGCCCTTCGGGCCGGTGAACTGCAGATTCTGTTTTCACGTTTTGCACCTTGTCGCAATCGGCAAGCTAGCCTTTTGCGATAGGATGAGCCAGTATTGAAAATACACTGCTCATCTTGACCACGGCAAATGCCACCAATAGGGGTATTGCATCAAGACCCAGCAAAGCCAGTCCAAGCCCGATACCCCCGCCCATAATGACCAACTTCAGCACAAGCCCGGAGAAAATCGGCACCATCGCCATGTTGCTGCTGGTGGCCAGAAAATCGCTTGAGCGTCGTGCACTGCGGGCACTAATCATTGTCCCGATCAAGGCCAGCATTGATCCATAGCATGCCGCGATCAGCACGGCTACCACGTTGTCCGACTCTCCGAGTGCCGAGTGAGCCAGAAAAGCCATCAATGCAATTGAGGCTGCCACGCCCTGTATCAGCAATATCTGCCTGACAGCCCTGTTGAGATCGTGTCGTCCAGACTCGGAATACTCCGGCATTTCCCGTATCGTCAAACGACCCTGATCAAGAGCACGGAATTATATGAGAAGGCATGAAAAACTTCAACCATCCATGCCGCGAATTTTTCGCCTCTCCCGTAACTGCCGGTTCACCATGAAAAACCGCCGGGCCGAATCATCATGATACGCCATCACTCTGTATTGATCCGGGTGAATTGAATATTCAGCATGCCCGCCGAATCATGCAGGGCACATATCGGCCCGCATGAGGCTATTTGAGGGCCGGGGCCGGCCTGACGGAGCCCGTCGACAAAACGCCGCGGCAAAAAGGCCTCTCTGGCAGCTTCCTTCATGGCCTGCTGATGCGTATTGAAAGCAGGGCAGCAATTTGCTCAACTCGACTGTGCGACAGGACAGCCCATCATTTGATCCTCGCTCGTTCCCGGGAAATGCGGATATCGGAAAGCATCACTTGATACGCTCAATGATGCCGTCCAGTTCATCCAGGGAGTGATAGTGAATAATCAGCCTGCCCTTGCTTGCGCCATGCTCGATATCGATCCTGGCGCCAATCCTTGTCGACAGGTCTTCCACGGTATTCAAAATATCCCGACTCAGTTCTTGCGTCTTTCCTGTCTTGCCCGAAGCATTGTTCCTGCCCAGCAATTGCTTGATCAGGGCTTCCGTCTGTCTGACTGACAGGCCCCTCTCCACAACCTTCAGGGCCACTTGCTGCTGCTGGGGATCTGACAATGCCAATAGAGCACGGGCATGACCCATCTCCAGCCTGCCTTCCTGAAGAAGCTCCAGAGATTTTTTCTCAAGACTCAGCAGCCTGATCAGATTGGTGACCTGTGATCTTGAACATCCAACAACACCAGCCACCTCATCATGAGTCAGCTTGAACTCATCCAGCAATCGTTCAAAGCCTCTTGCCATTTCGAGCACATTGAGATCCTTGCGCTGAATGTTCTCAACCAGCGCCGCCGCCATCGCAGCCTGATCATCAATCTCGCGGATAACGGCGGGCACGGTATCAAGACCAGCCAGCTGTGCCCCTCTCCAGCGCCGTTCTCCGGCAACAATTTCGTACTCACTATCCGAGACCTGACGAACCAGCAATGGCTGCAAAATCCCCTGTGCACGAATTGATTCAGACAGTTCTTCGAGCTCCTGTGAAGCAAAGTTCTTTCGGGGCTGGTATTTGCCCTGCGTGAGCTGCGTGATTGAGATTTCTCTCAGGTGACCCGACTTCGAGATGGAAGTATCCGACAAGCCTGCGGAACCCTCAACGGTCTGGGTGGTAGTCTTGATATCATCGAGCAAGGCACCCAGCCCTCGTCCGAGGCGATTTTTTTTCTGGGCCATTAGCGAACGCCTCCGTGTACTTCGGTCATAGCTCGCGGGAGCTTTCGCAATAGCTCGCCAGCCAATGCTACATAGGCCTTGGATCCTGAGCACTTTCGGTCATATTCCAGAATCGGCTGACCATGGCTTGGCGCTTCGGCCAAACGCACATTTCTCGGAATTACGGTTCGGTACAGGCTATTCGGGAAATGCTCGCCAAGCTGTGCTGAAACTTCGCTTGACAATCGATTGCGGACATCATACATTGTGCGCAGCAGGCCCGCGATCTTCAAATCGGGATTTAATTTCTCACGCACCAGTTCAATCGTCTTCATTTGGCTTGACAGGCCTTCCAGGGCGAAATACTCGCATTGCACCGGCACCAGCACCTCATTTGCCGCAGCCAGTGCATTGATGGTCAGAATATTCAGGAATGGCGCACAGTCAATGAGAATGAAGTCATAGTTCGAGTCGATTTCCCCCAGAGCGTCCCTGAGCCGAAACTCCTTATCCGGAAATGCCCCTAGCTCGACCTGTGCCCCTACCAGGTCTCCCTGAGCTGGCGCAACATCAAATCCGTGATCGGTTTGGCATAATGCCTCTCTGATTCCGGATGTGCCCAGCAATACCTGGTAGATGCTTGTCTCAAGCAACTTGATCTCGACCCCGCTACCTCCGGAAGCATTGCCCTGTGGGTCCATGTCGGCGAGCAGCACCCTGAACCCTGCATGAGTCAGCGTGGATGCAAGGTTGACGGCGGTCGTGGTCTTTCCCACACCACCTTTCTGATTGGTAATGGCAATGGTTCGAGGCATGGCTTAAAACTCTATCACGACCAGACTGCGGCCTGCATTCAGGTATGGGACCTGTAATTCTACAATGGATAGTTCGCGAACCTGTTCAAGAGCCAGATTGCGAATTTCGGGTTCGGGGTTTTTTCCCTTCATGACCAGCAGGCGGCTGCCGGCCTGGCAGAGGGCCTGAGACTGCTGAAGAACGCGTTCAAGGGAGCCAACCGCCCGTGCTGCCAGGGTGTGAAAAGGCCCTGCTGGGCGGTAGTCCTCAATTCTTCCGTGGACAGCCTTGACATTGTTCAATTCAAGCCGGGACACAACATGACCAAGAAACTCGATCTTCTTTTTACTGCTATCCAGTAGCACGGTTTCAATATCTGTACGGGTTATGGCAAGCGGCAGGCCCGGGAACCCTCCTCCGCTTCCGATGTCAAGCAATCGCTGTCCTCGTATGTAGGGGACAATAGCGAGTGAGTCGAGAACATGCCGGACCACCATCTGCTCGGCATCGAGAATCGCAGTCAAATTTACCCGCCGATTCCATTTGGCGATGTACTCAATGTGCGCCTCAAGCGCCCCCAACTGGCGCTCTGACAGTTCAAGGCCGAGGCGTCCACATCCCTCAAAGAGCAGGCGAGACGCTGTCAGGGTGCAGGATCCCATCGCTCAAGAATGCCGAATCTCAATCAGTGAACAGCATGGAAGCACCTGATGAGCGCCTACAATACCTGATAGGCATAAGCCGTTGTCAGAATATCCGGCTCTCCTGTCGGCATTGCCGGATATTCTTCCGATGCATAAATTTTCCTCCACAATCCCGCCTTTTCATACTCCCTCAAGGCTGCCGGATAGGCGGGATCAACATCGTCATCGGTTCGGATATTGACAATGATCTTGCCGCGACTTCGGATAACCCGGATGATCTCAAGAAAGGAGTGAGGAGGCGCATGTCCCGGCGTAATGGCTCCGGTGGTAATCGCATTGGCAAACGCATCATCCGCAAAGTCGAGCACTTGACCCAGTGTCATCCGGTAGAGTCCGGAATAGAACCCTTTTGACCTTGCCACATTCAGCATTCCTTCCGACATGTCTATTCCCACAATATCGGAATAGCCGGACAGGTGGAGCAGCTCGCCCTGCAGTCCCGTGCCACACCCGGCATCCAGAACCGGGCCATCATCCCGACCGACAAAGCGAGCAAAAACGGCAGCAGCCACAAACGGAAACCTCGCTCCCCAGGAGAGTACGTCCTGTTCGTATTGTCGAGCCCATCGATCATATGCATGTACGGATTGTTCATCCGATTTTGCATTGTAGACATCCTGAATAATCTTGTGTTGCTTGTTCGACAATTTCTGAGTACCGGCTGCTGCAATTTTCCGCATGGGCAGGGATCGAGGGTTGACGCAAGAACAATTCCATGAAAATCCAAGCCCGAATCATTTCGGAGCTGCATCCACCTTTTCGATTTCCCGGTGAAACCGTCAGGGACTGTGACCCGATCCCGCATGTCGATGATATACCAATTGAGACCCGGTTTCGGAGTGCAGATTGCGGAAATTCACGATGTCGGGGCTGTTAGGGTTCCGCGCTCCTGGCAGACCGTCCCGGGATCGAGCTGCGCATCTGCATCGGGAATTCCTCCATATTCTCGTCGATTGCTTGATGGCTGCATCAAGTGCATGCTGTCGAACGCCCTGTGAGCAATGACCCGGAGTGACTGCCGGAGATCGCCCGCACAGTTGAATATCGAGAAGACCCTGCATACATGCACAGGGCATGGGCCAGACTCACCATTGCCATGGATTGACCAGACCCCTCATGTTCGAAAACGGGCCAGGCTGAAGCGAGGCAGGATGCACAGCATAGACGAGCCTTGCCTCCGGAGTCACTTTGAAAAATGAAGTGATCCCGGGCAACCGCAAACTTGAACTTGCCGTTCCATCATGCGGAAGATGCAGGCCAGCCAACCGTCAACCTGGAAGCTGTGGTCCATGGTCAATCAATGCCCGGGTTTCGGGCAAATCGGTATATTTCTTGAAATTCTCAATGAATAGACTGGCCAATTGCCGTGCTTTCAATGACCATTCGTCAGGGCTCTGATACGTCTTTCGGGGATCCAGAATGATCGAATCCAC
>JAPYNK010000022.1 GCA_028285825.1 Arenicellales bacterium
CCGAGCGCCAGTTCCTTTTCCATGGTGGCGACTGAGATAATGGTGATGCCGAGCCCTGCCGCGACCACGTTCTTGATGGACTCGGGGCTGCCGAATTCCATAATGACGTTCAGCTGGTCCATGTCATGGCCAAACTGCCTGAGGTGGTCGTTAATCACTTCCCGGGTGCCCGAACCTTCCTCGCGGCTGATGAACGGATAGTCAAGAATACTGCCGATATCGATGGTCTCTTGTCTGCTCAAATCGTGCCCGGCCGCGCATGCCACAACCAGCTCGTCATCCCAGATGGGCTTGGTCGCGAGTGTTTTATTGGTGATAGGACCCTCCACGATGCCTATGTCAATTTCATTCTCCTCGATCAGGTCGATCACCCCATTGGTGTTGGTCACGCTGAGGCGGACTATGACATCAGGGAACCGTGCCTGAAACTCACCGATGATTTTCGGTAGAAAGTACTCTCCGATGGTGGTGCTTGCACCAATTATCATGGGGCTTTGCATATTGCCGATCTGGGTGCGTACCTCGGCATCCATTTCCCTGTACAGCTCGAGAATTCGATCGGCGTAACGCTTGACAGTGTGTCCGGTTTCAGTGAGCGTGATTCGATTGTGGGTGCGGTCAAACAGTCGGGTATTGAGGTATTCTTCCATCTGGCGTATCTGGAAGGTGACTGCAGGCTGGGTCATATGCAGCACTTCGGCAGCCTTGGTAAAGCTGAGTAGTTTTGCAACGGTCGAAAAAACCTGCAGGCGGCGGTCGGGCATATGATCTAATCTCCTGAATCCCTGTCGGCCGGGATTGATTCGGCGTCAGTTTGGCGGATTGCAGACTTGGAAATTGTATTCATGAACACGATCATACATGCAAAAGCCGCATGACGCCGAAAAATCAGCTCGTTGCCCCGGACTTGGCGAATGCCAAGCACCCAGAAAAACAGCGTGGAGGTATTTTCAGGCAAGGTCACGGGTATAGGGATGGACAGTCCTGTATTCAATGGATCTGCGAGTACTTGAAATGCGCCCTTTACGATACTACATAAAAACTATAGAATAGACGGCATGAAAGATGGCGAAACGCCGTTTCTGCTTGTCTGTACTCAGAAACAATTATACCCCCTGCTATTTTAAGAGGTAGAAATGAATAGGTATGAGACTGCGATCAGTCGATCGGTTGGTAGCGGTATTGAAATTAACAGTGTGCTTCGGAACACCTACATGCTGCTTTCGGCAACGCTGCTGTTCAGTGCGTTGACCGCGGGCATTGCCATGGTCATGAATATGCCGCCGCTTGGTCCGTTACTGACAATTGGCGGATATTTCCTGTTACTGTTCTTAACCAGCCGATTTCAGAATTCGGCACTGGGACTGGTATTCGTATTTGCCTTGACAGGCTTCATGGGTCTTACTCTCGGTCCGATTCTTGGTTATTACATCACCAACGTTTCGAACGGAGGTCAACTGGTGGCGACCGCATTGGGTGGAACGGGGGCCATATTTGCAGGCCTGTCGGCCTATGTGCTGATCACCCGCAAGGATTTCAGTTTTATCGGCGGCATGCTGATGGCGGGTATTCTGGTCGCCTTCATAGCGGCACTGGTTACCCTGATCTGGCCCATGCCGGCCTTGAGTCTGGCTGTTTCGGCAATGTTCATCCTGCTGATGTCGGGATTGATCCTGTTTCAGACCAGTGCGATCGTGCACGGTGGTGAAACCAACTACATCTCGGCAACAGTGACCCTGTATGTGTCAATCTACAACCTGTTCCTGAGTTTGCTGCATATATTCGGGATTTTTGGCGGCGACGATTAGTCGGTCACTGCCCTTTCTGATGAAGAGCCCCGGCAGCCCAATGGTTCGCCGGGGTTTTTTTGATCCGGATTATCGGGATAATACCGGGACTTCATGACCAGGCCATGTCCATGACTGCCTTCTCACATTCCAAGGACGCCTTCACATGAAAGCCATGATTCTTGCGGCCGGCGAGGGAACACGCGTTCGGCCGCTCACGTATGACCTCCCCAAGCCAATGATTCCGGTTGTCGGCAAACCGGTCATGGAATACCTGATCGAATTGCTGTTCAATCATCGCATCAGGGACATCATGGTTAATGTAAGCCATTTGCCCGAGGTGATCGAATCCTATTTTGCAGATGGGAGACGTTGGGGCGTCAATATCGGGTACTCCTATGAAGGACACATCCAGAATGGTGAACTGCGTGCGGAACCGCTTGGTTCTGCCGGCGCAATCAAGCATATCCAGGAATTCGGTGGGGTGTTTGATGACACGTTCGTTGTCGTTTGCGGGGATGCCATCATTGATCTGGACCTAACAGAAATGCTGCGCAAGCACTGGCAGTCGGGAAACAGGGCCAGCATTGTCGTCAAGCAGGTCGAAGAGCATCGAATCCCCAATTACGGTGTCGTTGATGTGGGAGATTCCGGTCAGGTTCTCTCGTTTCAGGAAAAACCGTCACTTGAAGAGGCGCGTTCGAATCTGGTGAATACCGGGATTTATGTTTTTGAACCCGAGGTTATCGACCATATCCCATCCGGCAGGGTGTACGACATTGGTTCCGACCTGCTGCCCGACCTGCTGAAGAGAAAAGTCCCGTTCGGGGCCATCAACATGCCGCTTCGGTGGCTGGATATTGGGCGGCTCAGCGACTACTGGGCGATCAACCAGCAGCTTATGCGCGGGTCCATTCGCGGCGTGGACATGCCGGGCACGGAAGTGTTGCCGAAAATCCGGGTAGGCCTGAATGTTGACATCGACTGGGATCAGGTGCTGCTGGAAGGGCCCGTCTACATTGGTTCAAACTCCCGGGTCGAAGCGGGTTGCGTGATTCAGGGGCCGACCTGGATATCGCATGGATGCCACTTGCAGTCGGGTGCCAGGATCAGTCGCAGTTTGCTGTTCAAGCACACGCTCATGCGGGGTCATGCAGTGGTCAATGATGCGGTGGTGTTCGGGGAGCGGTGCGTGGACAAGAACGGCAATCCCTTTGACAGCGAGTCGGGACTGGAATGGGTTGGCGATGCGAGAGACCGGGTATTGCGCATGAATCTGCAACATCAGGCCGCAGCTACCGGATAATCGGTGCGTCTCCAGCCGCAAGGAGGCCTCGCTCGATACACTTGAACTCATGTCCGGACCACCCTGCAAACCCGGTAAATCACGTCTTGATGGCAAGTATCAGTATTGTACAAACCACAATACGACGGATTTCAAGTGACATCGACACTCTCTGCAGACACTATATACAATAGTGGCGAAACCCGCATGCAGAGCGGGATGGCGTGAAAACGGGACTTACTTCCTTTTGCTGTACTGAATCCTTGCCGGTCGCAGGATCGCATTGGCAAAATTATTCGTCTGTTCCTCAATGGTATTTCCCGGT
>JAPYNK010000220.1 GCA_028285825.1 Arenicellales bacterium
ACCACCCAATCCATGAAACCGGATGACCGATCCTGGTATACAGACCCTGCGGCCAACCGAATAGGCTGTCGATGGCAAGAGCTGCCAGCATCATGGAGGAATACACGTTTAGCCTGATCCCGCGAATAGTGCAGAACACTCATTTACTCAATCATTACGATGCCATTTCAAATATTCCCGAATCCATCTCCACAAGGGCATCGGCGCCATTTTGAATGATGTTCCAGTAGAGCTGTACCTTGGGCATGTCGTGATCAAAAAAGAATTGTGCAGTAACAATCTTGTTTGCATAAAAGCGATCGCTGCCCTCAACACGGGTCAGCGATATGTCGGCGGCCTTGAGCATATGCCAGCCGCAAAATACCAGCCCCCAAAGCTTGAGATAGGCATCACAGACAGCGGCAGGCTTATTGGGACTTTGCATGCCCAGATTCAGAATGTGCTCTATGGAAGATTCCGCAACACCAATAGCGTCCTTCATCGCATCGATCAATCCCTCCAGCTTTGGATCATTGACGGTACCGATATCATCCCGGATGTGGTGGATAACCATGCGTACCCCCCTGCCTCGGTCGCGAAGGGTTTTTCGAGTGACGAGGTCAAGCGCCTGAATCCCGCTGGTTCCCTCGTAAATCGGCGTGATGCGTTGATCCCGGTAATATTGAGCAGCGCCGGTCTCCTCAATGAATCCCATGCCTCCGTGAACCTGAAGGGCTAGAGAGACATTTTCCAACCCGAAATCAGTCATACTGGCCTTGACGATCGGAGTCATTATTTCTGTCATTACCTGATTGAACTCACGAACTTCCGGATCCGGATGCTTGATACTCTTGTCAATCGAGGTTCCGAGTAATAGGCCAACCGAGCGAAGTGCCTCAATCCGGCTCTTTTGCACCATCAGCATACGCTTTACATCCGGGTGGTTGATAATCGAAACCGGGCCATGACCCTGCTCCGGATCTGCGCCCTGCAAACGTTCCTTGGCATAGGCGACAGAGTGCTGATAGGCACGTTCGGAGACACCATTCGCTTCAACGCCCACAGCGAGCCTTGCAAGGTTCATCATGGTAAACATGTAGCGCATACCCTTGTTTGCTTCTCCAACCAGATACCCGACAGCAGATGAATGATGTTTTCGGTGAGATCATGATCACCGTAGGTAATGAATACCTTTTGTCCCTGAAGCAGGTAATGATCACCATTCGGTGTTGCGCTGGTCTTGATCATGGCTAAATCCGATCCGGCATGTGATTCAGTCAGATTCATGGTGCCAGCCCAGGTTCCGTGTACAAGGTTAGGCAGGTAGGTTGCCTTTTGCTCCTCGGAACCATGCAGTTCAATCGCTTCAACCGCGGCCTGTGTCAAAAGGGGGCAGAGCGCAAATGACATATTGACCGAATGCCATATCTCGATAGCCGCTGTTGAAATCAGCCAGGGCAACCCCTGACCTCCTCGTTCGGGCTTGAAGGGCAATTCATTCCACCCCCCTTCAATAAAGGTCTGATAGGCCTCCTTCCAGCCCTCAGCGGTGATGACCTGATCATTTTCAAGACTTACCCCTTGCAGGTCTCCAACTTTATTGAGTGGGTCCAGGACTTCTTCGGCAATCTTGCCGGCTTCTTCAATAACCGCCTGAACCAGTTCAGGGCTGATGTCTTCATTGCCCGGCAGGGCCATGACCCCCTCTAGATCGGCCAAGTGCTGAATGGCAAACATGAAGTCCCGGATCGGGGTCTTGTAGTAACTCATCGAAGTATTGTCATCTCAATTATCGGGTTGGTTCCGCTAGCGTGTTCAATGACACCGTCAGCTTTTCCGTCATCTCATCCATGTCAGTCAATGTATTTTGGATATCATTCTGTTTTTGCTCAAGCACCTTGCGGTGGTTTTCGATTACCCTGAGCACGTACTTGAGTTGAGCAATCTCATTGGGCTGATTGTCATAGAGATCCATTGTCGTCTTGATCTCGGAAAGTGTAAACCCAAGACGCTTGCCGCGTAAAATCAATTTCAGGCGAATGCGGTCCTTTTCGTCATAGATGCGACGATTTTTATCCCGTTTTGGCGAGAGCAGTCCATGTGATTCGTAAAAACGAATAGCTCTTGTCGTTAAATCGAAATGTTTCGCTAAATCCGATATCGTGTATGTCGTGGTACTGGACATGAATTCCTTGTAGCGTGATAAGAGCCCAAGTTGACGCTTACGTAAACGTAATGTATCATTCCTTAATGAAAAAGTCCAACCTCCAGCGAGTTCGAAATGGGAAAACCCGAACGCTCAGAGATTGATTTGCAGGTGGCAATCCAGCCCTTCATCCGGTTTGTTACCGCTGCCAGCCTGTTTGACGGTCATGATGCAGCCATCAACATCATGCGCAGGATTCTCCAGAATCAAGGTGTCGAAGTTATCCATCTCGGACACAACCGCTCTGTTGAACAGGTCGTGAATGCAGCCCTGCAGGAAGACGTTCACGGCATTGCTATCAGCTCCTATCAGGGTGGGCATGTCGAGTATCTGAAATACATGCTCGACATGCTGCGCGACCGGGGTGGTGAAAAAATCCGCATCTTTGCGGGCGGAGGGGGCGTTATTGTTCCCGAAGAGAAAAGGATGCTTGAAGAGTATGGCATAACCCGAATTTATACCCCGGAAGACGGTCAGCAACTGGGACTGACCGGCATGATCGAAAACACGATCGCACTGAGCTCGTTCGATCTCTGTGCTGATGCACCAAAAACCCTTGAAGAGGTCAGCAAGGGGGATTTCCGAATTCTTGCGCAGGCATTGACCGCCATTGAAAATGGTGAAGCTTCGTCAACTCTTGTCGAGGATATCGACATCAGGACGAATGTGCCGGTACTTGGCATCACTGGTACCGGAGGCGCTGGAAAATCTTCCCTGACGGACGAATTGGATAGCAACTCGAGGCAGCGGCTCGGAAATTCCGGTGCATCTCCCCGACATGATCCGTTTGTGCCAATGTGCAGGATTTGATCTGGTTATCGTAGAGACCCCGGGGATCGGGCAGGGCGATACCGCTATTACGGACATGGTGAGTTGCTCGCTGTATGTGATGACTCCGGAGTATGGAGCCGCATCGCAACTGGAGAAGATTGACATGCTGGACTTCGCAGATGTCATTGCGATAAACAAGTTCGATCGAAGCGGTGCACAGGACGCTTACCGGGATGTATGCAAGCAGGTGCAGCGAAATCGCGAGGCATTTTCCTCACCTCCAGAGAGTATGCCAGTGTTTGGCACCATGGCTTCGCAGTTCAATGATGATGGGGTGACAGCCCTGTATCATGAGATTATTCAACAGCTCAAGCCACATGGTCTTGTCCGGGAAGCCAGCAGCCTGCCTTGTTCGGGCACACGCACTTCGACCGATCAGAATCGTATTATTCCAGAGGGCAAGATCCGCTATCTTGCCGAGATTGCCGATACGGTTAGAAAATACCGACATGATGCGGAGCAGCAATCGGACGTTGCGCGCTCAATCCAGCAAGTATCGGAAACCAGGAATATGCTCATTAAGGCTGGACAGGACGTGCCTGAGAGTATAAATGAATTGATTCTGGAACATGGCTCCAAACTCGAACCCTCGGTCAAGAACCTCCTTGCAGAATGGCCAAAGGTTCGTGAAGGTTATTCTGGCGATGTGCACGAGTTCGAGGTTCGTGGACGAACAATCAGAAATCCACTGAAGAAAACAACGTTATCGGGGTCCCGGATCAATCGGGTGGCCTTGCCCGGATTCAAGGATCATGGTGAGTTGGCACGTTGGCTGATCAGAGAGAATCTTCCGGGACAGTTTCCGTTCACGGCAGGCGTTTTTCCATTCAAGCGCGATGGCGAAGATCCGACGCGCATGTTTGCCGGGGAGGGCGATGCATTCAAGACCAACAAGCGCTTCAAGAGTCTCAGCGAGCATTCCGAAGCCAAACGGTTATCGACGGCGTTTGATTCCGTTACCCTATATGGTTGCGACCCGGATGAACGCCCGGACATATACGGCAAGGTTGGCAATTCCGGAGTATCGATTGCAACTCTCGACGACATGAAGGTACTCTATTCCGGGTTTGATCTCTGCGATCCGGCAACATCCGTTTCCATGACGATCAATGGCCCTGCACCCATCATTCTGGCAATGTTCCTGAATACCGCCATCGATCAGAAAATACAGCAATTTATCGACAGGGAAGGCAAGAATCCGGATGACAGCCAACAGGCGGAAATCCGTGCCCGGGCTCTCGCAGAGGTTAGAGGCACGGTTCAGGCGGATATCCTGAAAGAGGATCAGGGACAAAATACCTGTATTTTCTCGACCGAGTTCGCGCTCAAGCTAATGGGCGATATTCAGGAGTACTTTATCTGGAACCAGATTCGCAACTTCTATTCGGTCTCGATTTCCGGCTATCACATTGCAGAAGCCGGAGCCAATCCGATCTCACAGCTTGCCTTTACATTGGCCAATGGATTCACTTATGTTGAAGCCTATCTGGCAAGAGGCATGGACATTGATGACTTTGCTCCGAATCTCTCGTTTTTCTTCAGCAATGGCATGTGTCCAGAGTATTCGGTGATGGGGCGAGTGGCACGCCGAATCTGGTCAGTGGCTATGCGGGATCGCTACGGGGCCAATGAACGGTCCCAGAAACTCAAATATCATGTACAAACCTCGGGTCGTTCATTGCATGCCCAGGAAATCGATTTCAACGATATTCGCACTTCCCTTCAGGCCCTGATCGCCATTTATGACAACTGCAACAGCCTGCATACCAATGCGTATGATGAGGCAATCACCACGCCGACCGATGAATCGGTGCGACGCGCTCTGGCCATCCAACTCATCATTAACAGGGAGTGGGGGCTGGCCATGAATGAAAACCCCAATCAAGGCAGTTTCATCATTGAAGAATTGACCGATCTACTGGAAGAAGCAGTGCTGTGTGAGTTTGAAAGAATTTCAGAGCGGGGTGGCGTGCTTGGTGCAATGGAAACCGGCTATCAGCGAGGCAAGATTCAGGATGAGTCGATGTATTATGAGCAGCGCAAGCATGATGGTTCGTGGCCAATAATCGGTGTCAATACCTTCATCAATCCCCATCAGCAACCTGAACCGGAAAAGATTGAATTGTCCCGGTCAACAGAGAAGGAAAAACGGGGTCAGATAAAACGGCTGAATGAGTTCCATGAACATCATCGAGAATCTTCGCCTCATGCCTTGCAGCAGATCCGTGAATCAGCAATAAGAAACGAGAACATATTCGAGAAATTGGTGGATGCAGTCAGATACTGCTCACTGGGTCAGATTTGCGATGTGCTCTATGAAGTGGGAGGACAGTATCGGCGAAATATGTAGCAGTATTACCCTTGCCTGACAAGCATCGAGAACAAGCATGATGGCTCGCAGCCAGTTAGTGGCAAGCAGTTGCATCTGGATAGATGTCGGGCTTTTCCAGGCCCCTTCCTTGTTCCATTGAGCAACTTGATTCAGTCCAACATTGTCCCTTTCATGATTATGTCTTGAGCCGATACAGGACTAACTGCAATATGGCAAGATCATCGCATCTTGAATGCAGAAATCCACGGTTATTATTGATGCTATCAGCACCGTTTAGGTGTGGATAAATTACGAACAAGCAAGATATGAATGATATGGCAATCAAGTACATCGGTGTTGTTGGTGCTGGAACCATGGGCAACGGGATTGCCCAGACATTTGCGCATTCCGGTTTTGATGTCTGCCTGCTGGATGTCAATCAGGCAGCAATAGACCGAGGTCTGGCGGCTATTGACTCCTCGCTTGAACGAATGGTCAGGAAAGCGGTAATCGAAGGTCAGGATCGAGAACGCACATTACAGCATATTCATGCATCCCTGTCTCTGAATGACCTGCGGGAAGTTGATTTCGTGGTAGAAGCTGCGCCAGAAAATCCGGATCTCAAGTTCAGCCTACTGAGCCAGATTGACGGAGTATGTCGCCCTGAAGTGATTATTGCATCCAACACATCCTCCATATCCCTGACCAAGCTGGCAGCATGCACAAACCGTCCAGGCCAGGTGATTGGCATGCATTTCATGAATCCGGTTCCCGTGATGGCTCTCGTCGAGATCATCAGGGCTCTGCAGACTGATGGCATGACCGATCAGACTACTCGTGAGTTAACCCTCAAAATCGGCAAGACCCCAGTCCCGGCTAACGATAGTCCGGGATTTGTGTCCAATAGAATACTCTGCCCAATGATTAATGAGGCAATTTTTGCCCTTCATGAGGGAATTGCAACGGCTGCCGATATTGATGAAATCATGAAGCTAGGCATGAACCACCCGATTGGACCATTAGCCCTCGCGGACCTGATTGGACTGGATGTGCTGCTCTCGGTGATGAACGTCCTCCACGAAGGTCTTGGTGAATCCAAGTATCGGCCTTGTCCGCTTCTTGTCAGAATGGTGGATGCTCGCCATCTTGGACGCAAGAGCGGCAAAGGCTTCTATGACTATTCCTGAGTGCGGGGAATGAGTCATGCTGCCGCCCGGCTCCACTCTGGAAGAAGTCAGAAATCAGTTTAGCTGGAATGTTCCAGAGCGATATAACATGGCGGCCGATGTTTGTGACCGTTGGGCAGTATCGTTGCCCGATCAGGTATCAATCATTCATGATCACGGAGACGGAACGGAAGAAGTCAGCTTTGCAGAGCTTCGCGAGCGGGCCAATCGATTGGCCAATCTGCTGGTGGAACTTGGAATTGAGCGTGGAGATCGGGTTGGCATCCTTCTCCCACAAAATCCTTGGACGGCAATTGCGCATATTGCCGTCTGGAAGCTGGCTGGCATATCGATCCCCCTGTTTACCCTGTTTGGCGAAGAAGCCCTCGAGTACCGATTAAAGGACTCCGGTT
The DNA here is from genome assembly GCA_028285825.1 of Arenicellales bacterium. Classification (GTDB taxonomy): domain Bacteria; phylum Pseudomonadota; class Gammaproteobacteria; order Arenicellales; family Poriferihabitantaceae; genus Poriferihabitans; species Poriferihabitans thioversatilis. The sequence continues at coordinate 6,907 of JAPYNK010000220.1, forward strand.
CCCGAGCGATCATTACCAATAACGAAGGTCTGGCTAAACTTGCCTCGATTCGGGATCGACTGGGCGAGCTGAAACAGTACCTGTGCATTGACGAGGCAGGTGACGATGCTCTGGATATGCTTTCGGAGCTGCCAAGGTGTAGTGACCAATTTGAGACGGTCAACACAAGCGCCAACGATCCGGCTCTCATCATTTACACATCCGGTACTACCGGAAGTCCCAAAGGCACCCTGCATGCGCATCGCTCCCTGATTGGACATTTGCCCGGTGTTGAGATGAGTCATGATTTTTTGCCCCAGGAAGGCGACAAGCTCTGGACTCCGGCAGACTGGGCTTGGATTGGCGGGTTGATGGATGTACTGATGCCGGGCTTGCATCATGCAGTACCCGTTGTTTCTTACCGCATGTCCAAATTTGATGGCGAAATGGCCTTTGAATTCATCAACAGGCACGGTATCCGAAATGCATTTATTCCACCGACTGCACTAAAAATGATGAGAATGGCTTGGGACAAGGAGCGGCACAAAACCGACATGAGAAGCATCGCAAGTGCAGGAGAGTCACTGGGTGCAGAATTGCTTGAATGGGGTCATGAAGCGTTTGGCCTGTGGATCAATGAATTCTACGGACAAACCGAATGCAACATGATTGTTTCGTCTTGCGCAGCGCTAGCCCCTCCTGAACCTGGTGTGATGGGATTTTCAGTGCCCGGTCATGATGTTCAGGTCATTGATGAAAACGGCATGCCATTGGGCCCAAATCAATCGGGACAGATTGCGGTCCGCGGCAAAACCCCCGTAATGTTTCTAGAATACTGGAACAAGCCCGAAAACACGCTTGAAAAATACTCTGGCGAATGGTTGCTAACTGGCGATACCGGCATGTTTGTGGAGAGTGGGGCAATTCGTTTTGTGGGGCGAAACGATGACGTGATTACTTCTGCGGGATACCGTATCGGGCCAGGTGAGATTGAAAACTGTTTGCTTGGTCATCCAGCGGTGGCTATTTGTGCAGTGATTGGCAAGCCGGACCCACTGAGAACCGAGATTGTGAAAGCATTTATTTCCTTGAACGAAGGATATGAAGAGTCAGAATAAATCCGTGCGAAAGTTTCTCAGCCGTGAAGTGCATGTTGAGATCATCAATACCATTTTGGATACTGCACGCTGGGCGGCTTCCGGCTCGAATACCCAGCCTTGGGAAGTGGTGGTATTGAGCGGAGCGAGCAAAAGAGACCTGGGCGAGAAAATCGAGGCAAAATTCTGGGATGGCATACGCGGCAAGATGGACTATCAATACTATCCGGTCGACTGGGAAGAACCGTACAGGCGACGCAGGATTGAATGCGGCAAGGCCCTCTACAATGCACTCGACATAGGACGTGAGGATATTGAGAGAAGAAAATCCCAGTGGTCAGCCAATTACCGATCTTTTGATGCCCCAGTCATGATGCTGTTTTTCATGAATCGAATCATGGAAACCGGCTCGTATCTCGACTATGGAATTTTCCTGCAGTCAATCATGCTGGCGGCGATGGATCATGGTCTTGCCACCTGCCCCCAGGCATCGCTCGGTGAATATCCTGAACTGGTCAGAGAGCATGTCGGATACAGCAATGAATACATAGTAGTCTGCGGGCTCGCTATCGGATATGAGGATAATTCAGATCCGGTCAACAATTATCGAACAGCACGCGAGGAAGTCCCGGACTTTACGCGCTATATGGAATGATCACGCCGTTTCTATTTCGCCAGACCATCCTGGATATTTTCGATTCCTCGGTATTCTGCATCTTCGAATAACCGGGGATTGTCCAGATATTCGAGAATCATCGGGGTTTGATCATGCCCCCAGAACAGTTGATTGCCAACGGCCACGGTCGGTACGCCAAAGATGCCAAGTTCAATTGCGCGTTCGGTGTTTTGCCTTAACCG
>JAPYNK010000221.1 GCA_028285825.1 Arenicellales bacterium
GCGAAGACCGCAACCCAGACCAGATCCTGTTCGACCAGGGAGCGAATCACCGCCAGCTTGGCAAAGAAGCCCGCCATCGGCGGAATTCCGGCCATCGAGAGCATCAGCACCAGAAACAGTGCCGCAATCCAGGGGCTGTTGCGGTCAAGTCCCTTCAGGTCCTCCAGAAGATCAGACTCAAAACCCTTGCCTGAAAGCACCAGAATCAGGCCAAAGGCACCACAGCTCATGATTGCATAGACCAGCACATAAAACAATGCCGCACTGTATCCGGCCTGGTTGCCCGCCAAAATCCCGAACAGGAAAAACCCCATATGCGAAATGGTCGAATAAGCCAGCATTCGCTTGAGGTTATCCTGCGCAATCGCAATGACATTGCCGGCAAGCACCGAGAGCAGGGCCAGGATAATCAGCATCTGATACCAGACATCGTGCATGTCCTGGAGTCCGCCCGACAACAATCGAATGACCAGTGCAAAGGCCGCAATTTTCGGTGCGGCACCGATAAAGGCCGTGGTCGAGGTCGGAGCACCCTGATACACATCGGGAACCCACATGTGAAAAGGCACTACGCCCAGTTTGAAACCCAAACCGGTCACAATCAGCACCACACCCAGCAGCAGGGCAGGGTTGGCATGATCCATGTCGGCAATCGTGTATCGAACCTCCGGCAAGCTCAGCGAGCCGGTCAGTCCATACAGGAGCGAGATGCCGTAAAGCAGAATGCTTGATGCCAGAGCACCCAGTACAAAGTACTTCATTGCCGATTCAACGGCCAGCTTGTCTTCCCGGTAAAAGGCAATCATCGAGTACAGGCACAGGGACATCAGCTCAAGTCCCAGATAAAGGACAAGCAGATGGCTGGCCGAAACCATGATCATCATGCCGCACACCGCCAGCAGGCCAAGCACGTAATATTCGCTGTGGAAGAGGTCTCGATCCAGATTGTATTGGCGCCCGTAGAGAAACACGGCAGCACTCAATACGCAGATGCCGAATTTCAGCAGCTCTGCAAGCGGGTCATCGACAAACAGGCCGTTGAAGGCCAGCTGCGAGTCGCTGGTAATGCCGACGATCGTCAGGACTGCGGTGATCAGCAGGGTTGCGATGGACAGACGATAGCACAGCACTCTGGAACGTTCCGGATCACCAAACAATCCCGAAACCAGAAGCAGACAGGCCATGGAAGCGATGAATATCTCGGGAATGACCAGATTCACTGAGAGGGATGCAACATTCATTGGTCAGTCACTCGTTCCAGTTCGGTTATCGGCACACATCGGGACATTTGCTGAACTCAAGATGGGCCAGCAGGTGATCGGAAGAGGCATGCATCAGTTCAAGCATCGGATTTGGCCAAATGCCGAATAACAGGACCATTCCGGCAAGAATCGCGAGCATCAGGAATTCACGGCCGGACAGATCGTCCAGCCCGGCCACGCCATCGTTCAGGACCTTCCCGTAGACCACCCGCTTGACCATCCACAGCGTATAGGCCGCTCCAAAGATCAGGGTCAGAGCCGCCAGAATCGCAAACCAGGCATTGACCTTGAAGGATCCAAGAATCACCAGAAACTCGCCGACAAACCCTGAAGTGCCGGGCAATCCGCTATTGGCCATGGCAAACAGCACCATAAAGGCCGCAAACATCGGCATGGGCGTGGCAATGCCCTGATAGGAGGCGATCTCCCTGGAATGCAGGCGGTCATACAGTACTCCTACACACAGGAACAAGGCGCCGGAGATGAATCCATGCGAGATCATCTGTACCATGCCGCCTTCGAGCCCCTGTCCGTTGAACATGAAGAACCCGAGCGTCACAAAACCCATGTGCGAGATGGACGAGTAGGCAATCAGCTTCTTCATGTCCGACTGAACCAGCGCGACCAGCGCAATGTAGACGATTGCGATCAGCGACAGCATAATCATCAGCCAGGCCAGTTCATGGCTTGCATCCGGGGCAATCGGCATGCTCAGGCGGATAAAGCCATAACCGCCCATCTTGAGCATGATCGCGGCCAGAATCACCGAACCCCCGGTTGGGGCCTCAACGTGGGCATCCGGGAGCCAGGTGTGAACCGGAAACATCGGCACCTTGACCGCAAAGGCAGCCAGAAAAGCCAGAAAGACGAAGATCTGTGCTCCCAGGCCAATCGGAAGCGAGTGATAGTCAAGAATGCTGAATGACCCGTCTGACTGGCTATACAGGTAGAGCAGGGCAACCAGCATCAGTAGCGAGCCGAGCAAGGTATAGAGAAAGAACTTGATGGTGGCATAGATTCGGTTGGGTCCACCCCACAGACCAATAATCAGGAACATCGGGATCAGCATGGCTTCCCACAGCACGTAGAACAGCATGGCGTCCAGCGCGGAAAATACCCCGATCATGATGCCTTCCATGATCAGGAAGGCGGCCATGTACTGACCGACCTTGTCCTGAATAACCTGCCAGCCGGCCACGACCACAATCACGGTAAGCAGAGTGGTCAGCAAAATCAGCGGTACCGAGAAGCCATCGACCCCCAATGCATAGTTGATGTTGAAGGCGGGAATCCAGGCATGGAATTCCGTGAACTGCATGGCTGCAGAGGACCGGTCAAAACCGGTATAGAGCGGAATGCTCAACAGGAATACGGCAACCGAGAATCCCAATGCCAGCCTGCGTACCAGTGGATCCTGACGCGGACCCCGGCCAGCTCCAAGGACAATGATTCCCGATACGATCGGGAACCAGATCAGGATACTGAGCAGGGGTATTTCCATAATGCCGGTTATCGGTCGATCCCTATAGCCAGACGAACACGGAAATCAGGCCAAACAGCCCGATGATCATTGCAAACGCATAGTGATAGGTGAAACCGGTCTGAATCTGTCTCAGCCGAGTCGAGATTCTTCCGATCGTCCTTGCGGTGCCATTGACCATCATGCCGTCAATCAGTCCGGCATCGGCCCTGCGATGAAGCAGCTTGCCAAGGCTTACCGCGCCTTCGGCAAACACGGTCTGGTAAAACTCGTCAAAGCCGTATTTTCTATCCAGAATCCGGTACGGCAGGGAAAATCGCTGCGCGATTTTCCCGGGAAGATCGGGACGACGGCAGTAACAGTGCCAGGCAAATGCAATACCCGCGATTGCCAGCCAGAATGGCGGGGCCATTACCCCATGCATGATCGAGGCCATGATCAGTCCCAATCCGGATTGGCCATGGTAGGACCGATGCAGGGCACCGGTCACATCGTGTTCTTCCAGAACAAAAATCGAGGCCCCGAAGTAGCTGCCGGAGAGGACCGATTCGTAAAAGATGAATCCAGCCAGAATTGACGGTATGGCCAGTGCGACCAGAGGCCCCGTGACCACCCACGGGGATTCTTTCGCATGATTCAGCACTTCTTGCGGCATTCTGGGCTTGCCATGAAAAGTCAGAAACAGCAGTCGAAAAGAATAGAAGGCAGTGACAAAGACGCCAGAGAGGACTGCAAGGTACGCATACCCCGAGCCCGCAATGTGACTGTGATGCACAGCTTCGATGATTGCATCCTTGGAGAAGAATCCGGCAAAGGGCGGAATCCCGGCCAGTGCAAGAGAGCCAATCACCGCGGTTGCATAGGTGATCGGCATGATTGACTTCAGGCCGCCCATCTTGCGCATGTCCTGTTGATGATGCAGGGCAATGATCACCGATCCGGCAGCCAGAAACAGCAATGCCTTGAAGAAGGCATGCGTGCCGAGATGGAAAATCGCAAGATCATAGGCCGAAACCCCAAGCGCTACCGTCATGTATCCGAGCTGCGAAAGCGTTGAATAGGCCACCACGCGCTTGATGTCGTTCTGCACCAGGCCAACCAGTGCCATGAAGATCGCGGTGGTTGCCCCGATAACGAGTACGGTAGAGAGTGCTGTCTCACTCAATTCGAACAGGGGAGACATCCGGGCCACCATGAAGATACCGGCCGTGACCATGGTTGCGGCATGGATGAGGGCAGAGATCGGAGTCGGACCCTCCATGGAATCCGGCAGCCAGACGTGCAGGGGCACCTGTGCAGACTTCCCCATGGCGCCGACAAACAACAGGATGCAGATGACCGTAATCCACATCCAGTGGCCAAAAGGCGTAGAGACCGTCCTGTCGGCAACCATCTCGGCTCCCGCAAATACAGTTTCATAATCCAGCGAGCCAAACAGGTAGGCAATGGCCGCAATACCGAGCAGAAACCCGAAATCACCGACCCGATTGACCAGAAATGCCTTGAGATTTGCGAAGATTGCCGTATCGCGGTCATACCAGAAACCAATCAGGAGATAGGAGACTACCCCTACTGCTTCCCAGCCAAAAAACAGTTGCAGGAAGTTGTTGGACATCACCAGCATCAGCATCGCGAAAGTGAACAGCGAGATATAGCAGAAAAAGCGCTGGTAGCCCGGGTCATCATGCATGTAACCGATGGTGTAGATGTGGACCATCAGCGACACAAAGGTCACGACCACCATCATCATGGCGCTTAGCCTGTCAATCAGAAACCCGATTTCAAAGCGCATGCCCTCGCTGACTGCCCATGTGTACAGCGTGAAATTTCCACCTCCGCCCTGGCCTGTATCGAGATACACCACGATCGATAGAATGAGCGCGACGGCAACCCCCCCTATGGTGACCGAGTGAGCGCCACGCCGGCCAATCTGGTGTCCAAACAGGCCGACAATGATGGCTGCGATCAGGCAAACGAACGGAATGGCCGGATAAATCATGGCTAGCCTTTCAGCATGTCGATGTCATCAACGTTGATGGTGCGCCGGGTTCGAAACAGCACGATCAGGATCGCCAGCCCGATAGCCGATTCGGCGGCGGCCACGGTCAGGATGAAGAATACGAAAACCTGTCCCGCAATATCCCCGAGGTGGTATGAAAAAGCGATGAAGTTGAGGTTGACAGCAAGCAAGAGCAGTTCAATGGCCATCAGCAGGATCACGAGATTCTTGCGATTCAGGAAGATCCCGACCACGCTGATTGAGAACAGCACCGCACCGAGAATCAGGGCATGTGATAGCGGGATCATTTCGAAGTGTCCGCTGCTTGAGGCTTTTCACTGTCCATCTTGATGATTTTCAGGCGATCTTCACGCTTGACCGTGACCTGATGACCGGGGTCGGTATACTTGTGGTCAGCACGCTTGCGCATGGTCAGGACGATAGCGGCAATAATGGCCGCAAGCAGAATCAGTGCGGCAATTTCCAGTGCATAGACATACTCCGTATACAGCACCGAAGCGAGTACTCGGGTATTGCTGGCATCGGGGCCCAGCGCCGAAACTGCCCGAGAGGGTTCAGCGTTGAATCCGATATGCAGTGCCAGCGCAATTTCAATCGCCATCAGCACGGCCACCAGTCCGCCGACCGGCAGATAGCGGGTGAATCCGGCCCTCAGGCGAGCCAGATCAATATCCAGCATCATCACCACGAACAGAAACAGCACCATGACCGCTCCGACATACACCAGCACCAGCACGATCGCCAGAAATTCCGCATGCAGAATCATCCAGATACAGGCAGCGCTGAAGAACGCCAGCACCAGATACAGCGCCGACTTGACCGGATTGCGGACGGTCACCACCATAGTGGCGGCAAACACCAGAATGGCACTGAAGAGGTAAAAGACGAATTGCAGGAAAGTCATGCGAATCAGCGATAGGGGGCATCCTGTCTACGGGCAGCGGCGATATCCGCTTCATGCCTGTCGCCGATTTCCAGAAGACGCTGCTTGTCAGCCAGTCGCTCTTCATTCTTCTCCATGTGGAATTCGTGAATATCGGTGAGCACAATCGAATCAACCGGGCAGGCCTCTTCGCAAAATCCGCAGTAAATGCACTTGAACAGGTCGATGTCGTAACGGGTGGTGCGGCGAGTACCGTCTTCGCGTTCCTCAGAGTCAATGGTAATGGCGAGTGCCGGACATACCGCCTCGCACAGCTTGCAGGCAATGCACCGTTCCTCGCCGTTCGGGTAGCGACGCAGGGCATGCAGCCCCCGGAAGCGCGGAGATTTTGGGGTTTTCTCCTCGGGGTACATGATGGTGGTCTTTTTGTTGAAAAGCTGACGCCCGGTCACCCCCATGCCCTTTCGGAGCTCCTGAAGGCTGAACGTCTTGTAGAGTTGTTTTAACTTGGAAGTCATGATGCACTAGGAAAAAATGAATCCGATGGGCGTGTAGAATTTGCCGAGACCGATCACCACGATCCAGACCAGCGTGACCGGGATCAGGATTTTCCAGCCAAGCCGCATGATCTGGTCATAGCGGTAACGCGGAAATGTGGCTCTTAGCCACAGAAACAGAAAACACACGACGAAGGTCTTGAGGCCAAACCAGAACAGGCCGGGCAGCCAGGTAAGGGGAGCGATCTCGACAGGCGGCAGCCAGCCTCCGAAAAACAGCAGCACCGTCAGGGCCCCGATCAGGATGATGTTGGCATACTCGGCCAGGAAAAATACTGCAAAGCCCATGCCCGAGTATTCGACATGAAATCCTGCAACAATTTCGGATTCGCCTTCAGCCACGTCAAACGGAGCACGGTTGGTTTCGGCCACTCCCGAAATGAAGTACACCAGCATCAAGGGTAGAAGAGGAAGCCAGTACCACTCCCAGAACCCTCCTGACTGGCGGGTGACAATCTGATGCAGGTTGAGACTGCCGGCGACCATCAGGACGCCAACCAGGGCAAAGCCCATGGCAATCTCATAGGCAACTATCTGGGCTGCCGAGCGCATCGCTCCCAAAAAGGCGTATTTCGAGTTGGATGCCCAGCCGGCCAGAATGACCCCGTAAACGCCCATTGAGGTCAATGCCAGAATATACAGGAGGCCGGCATCAATGTTGGCAAGAACCAGCGTGTCACTGAACGGTATCACCGCCCATGCGGCCAGTGCCGGAGCCAGCGAGAGCACTGGTGCAAACAGAAACAGGTACCGGTTGGAGCGGGCCGGAACCACAAGTTCCTTGAACATCAGCTTCATGGCATCGGCAATCGGCTGCAGCCAGCCTTTGGGCCCAACCCGGTTGGGTCCGACACGGGTCTGGATATAGCCAATGACCTTGCGTTCGGCAAATGTGAAATAGGCTACGAAAAGCATCAGGGGAGCAATAATCGCAAGGATTTTGACGACAATCCAGGATACCGTCCGTGCGGGTTCGGGCAGCCAGCCGGCAAAAAACAGGAAAGTATCGTAAATCACGGGTTTCCCCGGCCGGTTCTGGTGATGTGCAAGGTGCCGGACACCGGGACATTTGCCGTCTCTGCATACCCTGCAGGAACCAGTACACAGCCTTTCGGCACTCGGGACTCTCCGATGACCTGAAGAAGTGCTGAAGCTTTGCCATTGCCAATTTCGGCCCAGTCCCCCTGTTTCAGTGAATGCTCCCTTAGCGTATCGGGATGCAGGCTTGCACGAGGTCCGGGATTGTCTGCTGCAGATTGCAGGGCCAGGGCGTTGCGGACGAGTGCATCGCCCCGATACATTGGCATGTACTTGACGGGAATGGGGCCGCCGTGTGGTGATGAAACCGGTGAATGCAGGCGGAATTCACTGTGGCGACAGCTTGGAGATATGGTCTCGGGGCCAATGGCTTCGAGTGCTTCCCGGGTTGCATCGCCCAGGGTAATCTGGTCGAATCCTTCAAGGTTCAGGAAATTGCCGAGTACCCGGAGAATTTTCCATGCCGGTTTGGACTCGCCGACCGGCTCAATGGCAACCTGGGCACCCTGGACCTTCCCTTCGCAGTTGACGTAGCTGCCAGCGGTTTCGGCAAAGGAACAGGTCGGCAGGACGACATTGACATGTCGTTCATGAGGCTCAGGCCTGAATGCGGTCAGCTGCACCACAAAATCTGCATTTTCCAGGGCATTGCCTGCCGCATATGCGTCCACACAGTCGAGCTCAAGCTGACTGCCCATCAGTACAAGGCCGGCCATGCCTGAATCAAGCATGGCCTGCTTGTTGAGGCCATTCGTGCCGGGCAGGCAGTTTGCCAGTGCACCGCCGGCACTGTTGCCCGGTGCAAGGATGGCCAGGCGGTTGCCGGTAGTCTCGGCAATCCAGCCAGACAGGGCCTTGATCAGGCTGGCGTCCGGATGTTGCTGTGCAAACGCACCCAGCACAATCAAGCCTTCCGGGCCCGCATCCACCAGTTGCCTTGCAAGCAATGCGGCATCCCAGCCGTCTGACAGGGCCGAGACCCCGGCGGGAGCGGTGTTTCCGGCCAGGCCGGCAACCGCATCGGCGAGCGCAGCAGTTCGGCTCAGCATGGCAAAGCCGGGTGCCACCTCACTGACCGAACACTCGAAATTCAAGTCAAGGTCAATCGGGTTGATTGCCGAGACGACAGTCTTTCCTTCACGCCATCCCTGCCTGATGCGAAGCGACAGCAGCGGCTGCTCCTTGCGGATGTTGGAGCCGATCAGCAATACCGATGTTCGTGTTGCGAATGCCTTGATGGGCACTTCGCTCGCCGGAAAGCGGGGCGCAATGTCATCATCGCGGAAATCGTCCTGCTGAAGCCGGTAGTCAACACTCTCGCTACCCAGGGCCCGGATCAGCTTCTGGAACAGGTGAAATTCCTCGAGGCTTGATGCGGCCTGGGCAAGCCCCCCGATTCGATCCGACCGGCCTTGTTCAAGGATGGATTTCAGGCCATCGACGGCATGCTTCAGGGCCGTTTCCCAATCGACTTCCTGCCATGTTCCGTCTCGCCGTATCATTGGCCTGGTCAAGCGTTTTTCACTGTGGATGGCCTGATAGCTGAAACGGTCCCGGTCGGCAAGCCAGCATTCATTGATATCGGGATTTTCCCTTGGCACGACCCGCTCGACACGATTGCGCAGGGTCTGAATCAGCAGGTTCGACCCCAGACAGTCATGTGGACTGATGCTCGGATGGTCGGTCAGCTCCCAGGAGCGGGCAGCAAATCGAAACGGCTTGGAGGTCAGGGCACCGACCGGGCAAAGATCGATCATGTTGCCCGAGACTTCCGAATCAATGCTGCTGTCCAGAAAGGTGCTGATCCGTACGTGTTCGCCCCTTCCGGGTGCCCCCATCTCCATCACGCCGGCGACTTCTTCCCCGAAGCGCACACAGCGCGTGCAGTGAATGCAGCGGGTCATCTCGGTTGCGATCAGCGGTCCGATATCCCCACTGGGGACGGAGCGCTTGCGTTCCATGAACCGCGAATTGTCCTTGCCGTACCCAAGTGCCTGATCCTGAAGCGGGCATTCACCACCCTGATCACAAACCGGGCAGTCCAGCGGGTGATTGATCAGCAGGAACTCCATGGTGCCTTTTTGGGCCTCAACCGCAGTTTCCGAGCGGGTATGCACCTTCATTCCGTTGGTTACCGGCGTGGCACAGGCCGGCAGGGGTTTGGGTGCACGTTCGACCTCGATCAGGCACATGCGGCAATTGGCCGCAATCGACAGTTTCTCGTGATAGCAGAATCGGGGAATGTAGATGCCGTTTCGATCGGTGACTTCAATCAGCATTTCCCCCGCTTCTGCGGGATAGGCCTTGCCGTCGATTTCTATTTCAACGCTACTCATGCCGCATTCGACTGGGCGGGCTCGATTTTTGCTTCGAATTCATGACGAAAATGCCTGAGGAAGCTTTGTACCGGCCACGCTGCGGCATCACCCAGGGCACAAATGGTGCGCCCTTCGATGCGGTTTGCGACATCAAGCAGCGTATCGAGATCCTCGCCCGTTCCCCGCCCCCCGTTGATACGCCGGATGATCCGGTACAGCCAGCCGGTACCTTCCCGGCACGGAGTGCACTGTCCGCATGACTCCTTATAGTAGAATTTCGAGATGCGCTCGAGCACATTCACCATGTCGGTGGTCTCATCCATGATGATCACGGAACCGGCTCCAAGTGCGGAACCGTTTTCCTGCAGCGAGGTGTAATCCATGTTCGAGGCGAGAATCGCCTCGGCCGGCATGACCGGAACCGATGATCCACCCGGAATCACGGCCTTGAGTTCGCGGTCTTTCCATACGCCCCCTGCCATTTCCAGCAAGTTCCTGAAGGGCGTGCCCATCCTGACTTCATAGTTGCCGGGCCTGGTGACATGTCCGGTGACCGAGAAGACTTTGACGCCGCCCGCGTTTTCGACCCCCATTCCCCTGAACCACTGACCGTCCATCCACTTGCCATTTCCCCGGAGAATGGCCGGAACCGAGGCAAAGGATTCGGTGTTGTTGATGGTGGTGGGCTTGCCATACAGTCCGAAGACCGCGGGAAACGGAGGCTTGAAGCGGGGCTCTCCTTTCTTGCCTTCCAGTGAGTTGAGCAGGGCGGTTTCCTCTCCGCAAATATAGGCGCCGGAGCCGAGATGGTTGTGCAATTCGAAATCAAACCCCGAACCGAGGATATTCCTGCCCAGAAATCCGGCCTTGCGAGCCTCCCCGACCGCCTGTTCCATCACGCTGTAGGGTTCGTGAAACTCTCCCCGGATATAGTTATAGCCAACGGAAGCACCCATGACATAGCCGCCGAGGGTCATGCCTTCAACAAGGGCATGGGGATTCAGGCGCATGATGTCCCGATCCTTGCAGGTGCCGGGTTCTCCCTCATCCGAGTTGCACACGACGTATTTCTGGCCATCGGACTGTCGTGGCATGAAACTCCATTTGACACCCACCGGAAAGCCTGCACCTCCGCG
>JAPYNK010000222.1 GCA_028285825.1 Arenicellales bacterium
AACTTCAGTCAAACAACCCGACGACCGCTCTTGCTGAGACATTACCGAGTTCCCTCGGCTCAAGCTTGTGAAGCCCTCCGCCATAGACACGCCCTTCACCAAGCATTGCCTGGGGGCTGATTTTATTCAGCATTTGCCATACCTGACGTTTCAGTACCGGATTGTCCTGCAACGCACATCTGGCAGATTCCTTCGGATACAGCATCAAATACACGTTTGCGGCCGTGGCCTCGGAGTTGTTCAGTATGAAGCGAAAGGGCCGGCCGTTTTTCCGGTCGCTCCGGCCAAGATAGGTACAGACGAATGGTGCTGGCGGTCGTATTTCCTGTGTATACCACAGTTTTCGATGTCGGCAGGTGTAACGATCATTGATGCCTTGTGCCCTGCCTTCCTCCAGGTAGACCCACAGACTCGGGTAGCGTTCCATGATTTCATCTTCATTCCATGGCGGGTCGAGAAGAAACAGACGCCGCTCCAGCATTGGGTTTCCCTTCCTGTCCCCCTGGATTTCGTCAACCGGTACGTATCGCGGACTAGGCAGTATGGGTCTAAATGCCTCCATAGGCAATTCACGCTGTGCGATCTCCCGATCAGACAGTATGAAATAGTCGTTGTTGCCCGTGACCAGCCCTCTCTTGATCCGGAAAATATCTCCCAGCACCGGTCCATTGTTTGCCCCATGGTTTTTCTTCATGGGATAGTGTGTCCATTTTGAATTTTCGCACAGGATATCACTCGGAACGAGACGATCCAGCACAGGCCGCTCCATGGTACCGCCGTATGTAAATCTTACCTCATGCCCTGCCTTGGGAATGTCATTGCGCAACCACACCACGGCCGACGATACAAGTGCATCATTGAACTGTACATCGTTTGGGGCGAAACGATGAATGTGTAGCAACGTCACCTTGTCGAGCAGGTAGCGTTTCACTGCTCTCCCATAATTTACATCCATGAATTCGCTCGGAATTAGCCATCCTGCCAGTCCTCCTCTCGACATCCATGCATGACTCAGGCACAGAAAGTAACAGTACAGCCCGGCTAGTCCGTTTATTTCCATACCTGAAGCAATGAGCGTACGCTCTTGCAGCTGCTTTTTCCAACCGCTGGCGATGTGGTGGTGGCGTACGTAGGGTGGATTGCAGATAAGCAGGTTGAACCTGCTTGAGGGATCCGGTGCCTTGGCTTGCGTAAAATCTTCCAACCGCATATCCAACCCGGTGCTGCTCCATAGCCTGGCCGCCGGGCGGCCATAATGCGGATCGACCTCGTACCCGACAGTGCTGCCAATAAAGGAATCTGGAAAGACATTCAGAAATGCGGAATAAAACGAACCTGTTCCAATGGCTGGATCCATGAAGTGTACACATTCTCTATCACCGAGCAGTGCCTTGGCACAACGCAACATCTCGACAGCCAGGACTGTAGGAGTCGCAAACTGACCCATTCGATTCCGTTCGTTCGCACTCTTTTGTACGTCAAGTCTTCCTTGAAGAGCCAACCGCTCCGATTCCAGTTTCACAATCATTCTGCCGCAAAGTCTCCAGCCGACTTTGCCTCGATCAACAGGGGGAGTTCATCGTCTTTCGCTGATTTCGGCATGATCGCCACATCCACGGGAATATTCACCGGCCTACCGCCACCTTCCTGCTCAATCGGCATGTTGAATTGGAAGGAGTAGGTGCCCGGCAACAACTTACCAAACTCAACACCTCTGTCGGCAGTCCGATTCTCGTAACCCGAAGCTGTCAACCATTTGCCTATGGCTGCCAGCTGGCGCTTTTCCTGAGCATTGCGCAAGATCGGGTTGGCAACAGCACCGCACAAGCGGTCCGCGACAATAGTCGAAGCACGGTACAGTTCTCTCTCGGAAGGACTATCCCCACGCTTTAGCCAAATAAAGATGTCTGGATCTATCATTCGGCTGATTACAGAACTGATTTTCGCAAGACCATGGTCAAGGTCATAACCTCCCACAAGGTCACCACTTCCCATTTGTGGTGGCATTCTATGCTTCTTCTCCATGCTCTTGACAAGGTTTGCAGGTACGCCGGCAAGACCGATCAGACGATCTATCGCCAGGGGCGGACAAGTGGACATCCGAAGTGTCGAAAGGATTGCCGGCTTATCCTTCAGTAGATCGGCCCCTATGTTCGCCAGGTTATTCGTGGCTCTGAGTGCCTTTTCGACATCCTTTGTTGTCTGTACTCGCACAGTTCGGTAAGCCTCGGGTGCAAAGTGCATAAACCAGTCGTTGTACATGTCTACCGATCTGGAGATATCCGATTTCCAGCGATCCGGCTTGTCTCTGTTGACTATCATCGGCCCTCCATACCTTCAATGCTTGATTTATTCAGGTTCTCATCCAAAGCAGATGCTCCCTTGTCACTCAAGTGAACCGAGTCCTGTCCGAGTATTTGAAAATGGTAATGCGATCCTTACAGATCTGTAAGGTCTGGCTTTCAGTTGTTGCAACTTTCATTTTCCATAAACCAAAAATCACCGCATTGAACCCAGTTGAATGTATATGACTTTTCAAGTCTGATATCGATCTCTTTTCCGCCGATCGGAGTCGTCAAGCGCACGTCATTTACGGTATTGCCTTGTGAAATGTCATAGTCCCAGCACTTCCCGCGTTTTATCACGGGATCCACAAGCCTTTCCAGATCATTCATAACCAGTAAAACCCCTCTATCGAATCCTGCATGCCCGCAATAATTTTCGAGCAAGTTCAGGTCTTGATAGACATCCTTCATGAAAATATCTGTTGCCCCTCGAGGCTTGCCAGACGCAGTGGTTTTTCGGTAACACTACATCTCGACAGCAATTTTGTGGCAATCGCGAGAATCATTTCCTTTCAATGCCAAATCGATCTCGTGTAAACAACCATCAATATGTACACCTGATTCCAACTCGACTTTCACGATTTCATCCTGCTTGAAACAGACAAGAGGAATTACTTGCTGCAAGACACAAGCATAATGAAGTTGCATGGAGGCCTCCTTGTTGATCGGCAAAAGGCCAGCACCAACCTTTTTCATGAATACCTGCTATGCAAATGAAATACCTTTCCTAAGCCTCTCCGGAAAACTTCCTGTCAGTAAGTTCATTGCATTTTTTGCTGGTTTTTTGCCCCCCAATTTACTCATATTGTAGCAAAAAATCTGATAGCACAAACCCGGCTGGCGAATATGCCAAGCGAATTATACAGTTGAAACATCTGTCAACCACCGGCAGGGGCGGATAGGCAGAAAATGCCGGATATCGAGTCGGTTCGCCCGCTACAGTGGCTTGACCGCTGTTAAACTTGGGTTAGGTGTCCATACTGCTCCAATACTTTCACCCAAGTCACTTTTGTAGCGGCGACCCGCAGGGGTC
>JAPYNK010000223.1 GCA_028285825.1 Arenicellales bacterium
ATTCAAGAATTTTTCTAGATGTATTTCCTGTGATTGTTCAGGTTCTGCACCGGAACTGTGTTCGGATTTGGTATCACGGTTAATGCCCATTCTTGAGTATCTGTTATGGTGATTGACATGACACGTGTGCATGAACGCCTTTACCCTGTTTGACCATAATTCTGATAACCTTGTCGTTCATCTATTCAACAGCCAGCTCATGTCCAGGGTTTTGATTGTCTCGAACTGCCCTTCCCCAAACACGCGCCGTCTGCAACAGGCCGTCCATGAAGGCTGCCTGCATGAAGATCTTGTGAATATCGAAATTCGGTGCAAGGAACCCCGGGATGCGGATCATTATGATGTTCTATGGTCTGACGGCGTGATCATTGGAACCACCGAGAATTTTGGATACATGAGCGGCGCAGTCAAGGATTTTTTTGAACGAATTTACTATCCATGCCTCACTGAAACCGAAGGCAAGCCCGTTGCTATTTTTGTTAAGGGGGGACTAGACGGTCAAGGTGCAAAAACCAGTGTTGAGCGAATCCTATTGGGACTCAAATGGAAGCTTATCCAGCCACCCCTTATACTGAAAGGCGATTTTTGCGATGAATTTATTACACAATGCACCGATCTTGGGACAGTCATGTCTGCTGGACTGGAAGCGGGCATCTACTGAGATCTGGCTATGTAAAGGCAGATAAAAATCAACGCTCTCCCGATGACTGGGATGACCCGACCGTTGCATCGCCCGGATTGGCTACAGCTTCCAGCTCTGAAATCCGTTCCTCGAGTTCACTAATTCGTTTTACAGCACGCTCTAAAATCCGTTTCTGTACCGTAAGTTGCTCCGAAGTTACCACATCCAGCCCTTCCAGATTGCTTCGGATTATTGCCTCAACATTGGATTTGAAATCTTTTGTCAACCCTTTCGGCAGAGACTCCTCAATACCGCGCGCTATTTTTGAAATTCTATCTTGTATGGACATCAGTTCACTCCCAAAACTTCAATATAGGATTCACTTCTAATTCTGGCTATCCAAGAACTTAGCTGTGAATTGGCTTTTCTGCTGAAGATAATATCACTTGCCCGAGTTCGAATCTTATCCTGGAGGATATTCCGGTTCCTTGTTTCGAGTACCTCAATCAGATAATATCCGAACAAGGTAGAAACTGGCTCACTCAACTCGTTCATATTCAGGCCAGAAATAGCCTTCACAAGTTGTGGGTCTACATCATCAGGGTTCAGCCAGCCTAACTCCCCTCCTTCCGCTGACGAATTGCGGTCGTCGGAAAACTTACGTGCGAGACTTGCAAAGTCCTCCCCCGACTGAATCCTTCTTCGAATTTCATTGGCAAGCTCCAATGCTTCATCGCTGGAGATCAACTTCCGATTCGGATCAATCAGAATTTGTCTTACCCGCATTTGGGTAACGATTATTTCATCGCCTTGCCTTCCATGGATTACAAATAGATGCAAGGCATTTGATATTTCGAGAACGCTCGTGACCGGCCCAGGCACAGAGTTTTCAATTTCAGCAACAATTTGATCCGGAATCTGGGATCTATCTTTCCAGCCTAGGTATTCAAAGTCAACATCATCAAATCCAGATGCTTCCATGGATTCTTCTAATTCCCGTCCCGCCAGCAAATTGCTCCTGATGCGAGCGAGGTTTTTACGCCAGATATTGGCTTGCTCAGTATCCAGATCAGCAAGGGTAATCCGCAAATGCGATAATTCATAGGATACATTAACTTCAAATAAATCAGGATAGGATTTTATAAACTGATCCACTTCCTGATCATTAACGCGAATGAATCGTGAGACCTGACCATTTACAACCTTTTGAATCAGAATTTGCTCTTCCATTGATTGCCTAAACTCTGCTTCCGTTATATTGCTCGTAGCCAGCCTGCCCAATAACTGCTCCTCAGTAAGCCCGTTTTGCTGACTGATATTTCTTGTGGCAATGTCCAGTTCGCTTGCAGTCACATCGAGACCTCTCCTCAAAGCTTCCTGAACTTGGAGTCTTTGATCAATGAGTGATTCCAGTTCTTCTTGGTCAACCACAAGTGGTCCCGTTGCATGGCTAATCTTCTCACCACTACCAAGCTGTTTGAGATTCAAGTAAGACTCATAATCCGACAGCGTGATCGCATCGTCATTGACAATGGCAATAACCCTATCCAGATTAGAGCTCAATGCACCCATTGCAATCCAGCAACTGCTGAGCACGCAGATTACGCAGGTGATTATTTTCCCCATATTGAAATACATTACCATTGTTGGGTTTCCATACTAATTTCCGCCAAGGCCTTTGAGGCTAAATGAAATCATAACCCTATTGTCTCGCTTTCCATCGTTTTGATAGCGCTGCACATTTATCCCAAATGACCAGCAGCAATTCAAGTATGTGTTGCTGATTTCTGCAAATTGAAATTGATCATCAGGAATTGAGTAATGAGTCCTGACTCGATATAGCCAATTGCTGGCAAATTTCGAGTTGTGGTCAAGCTTGATATATTCTCTTTGGCCTGAATCCTGAATATAACCCGCTTCATTACTCGTTTCACTATTGATTTCATATCTTGACAATAATGAAACATGGGAAAATTCATCTTGTTCGCCAGACCAGCTGGCAAAACCGCCAAGCATCCATTGATGATTCAAAGTACTTTCGAATTCAAACAATAGATCGGAAGAGTCTCTTTTTTCGAGTGGAGAATTGACATTCTCCCCTATCTCTCGATCTTCAAAATAATGAACCTGCCCAAAACTGATCTTGCCTATTTCACGTCCAGAGCTCTGGTCAGTAAAACGGCTTGTCAATGCTGCTGTAATTTGACGCGTATCCCCTACCCTATCACCACCGAAAAAGCGATTTTCCCTGAAGTAGTGAGAGAGACTATTGGCATTGCCCGGGCCAGTATCAAAATTCGGGAACTCGTCCTGCCTATGGTGGGCTGGGATATCCAGATAAAACAGGCGGGGTTCCAGAGTTTGCAGGTGATCTTTTCCACCAAGATTGATTTTTCTCTCAAAATACAATCCTGAATCGATACTCCAAACCGGGATACTTTCATCAATTCGATGCCCTTCATTATTCTTATCCTTTATGTCATAGCGGATAGAGTGCAGTGCAACCTTGGGTTCAATGTACCCATATACCCTTCTGATGGGTGCAGATAAATGAGGAATGAACCTGAGGCGTGATCCATTGATTTTATTACTGTCATGCCGATAATGCGTCAACTCTGTCCTGGCTCCGAAACTAAAGCCTGAAATGCCTATGTTTCGAAGCTGCAAACGGAGTTCCGGCAGCAGGTCATATGGCTGCTCTTCCTCCTTAAAATGACTACTGACTGCTTCATGACCCATTACTCTGGCATTAACCCGCATGTACTGGTTGTTATAGGCAAAACTGATTCTTTGCCTTGAAAAAACCGACGACCTTGAATCAACATTGTCTGCAAAGTCGGACCGATATTCCGTATCGGAAACTTTCTCCATATCAACATCCAGCTTCGCTTTGTCAGACAATGACTGTCGGTGGCGGATGGAAAGTGCATAACGGTCATCCTTGTATATATCGTCATCAGGCAGAACTTCTCCTTTAAACATTCCCCTGGAGTTTACGGTCAAGTAGCGGGTTTCACCATATATTTGAAATCCGCGTTTACCGATAATACTCGGCGCAACAGTTGCATCATATTGTGGGTGGAGATTCAAGTAATAAGGAAATGACAGAATGAGGCCAGACCTTCTCAGATAACCCACTCGGGGAAACAAAAACCCTGACATCCGCTCGCCGGTAATCGGAAAGTACACTTTCGGGAAATAGAAGATTGGCACATTCTTGAATCGGACAACCAGATTTTCAGCCCTGCCCTGCCCTTGTTCATGATCCAGTTCCACTTCTCTTGCCGTGAGTTCTACATCGGGATCTTCACCAGGACATGCGGTCATGGTCGCATTATGGACAATGTGGTAATTCTCGCCATTGATTTCGATTTTCTCGGCAGTTGCCTTTGCCAAAAAGCGGTAGTTGTTGTCCGATAGGAGGTGTGGCAATGGATTTTCCTGATTGCCGGAAAGTAAGGAGCCATTCAATGCTGATATTGAGTGGTCCTGTTTCAGGATTGGAAGTGTTCTCTCGACAATATGAATCGTGGCATTATCAGTCATTTCACCCTTGAACAGATCCATATCGATTTGCAGGTTCTTTGCGGATAAGGGGTGACCGTCTTTGCCATAGAGCAGTACATTGCCGAAAAACCGGGCAATACGCGTAATTTCATTAAATTCGGCCTGATCGGCAAAAACGCCATTGTGTTCATTTCTGACATGTACATGACCGTCCATTAGCCAGATGCCCTGACCATTCGAACGAATTTTATCCGCCTCAATTGAAACCGCCCCGTCTTTCTGCAATGAATCAGTTGAACCGTGTGCCAGGGAGATTTTTTCAAGATGCCGCAAGACAGCCGGGTTGAAGCTGTCCGACTGTAAATCGCATAGCCTTGGTTTTGCAGAGAGGTTTCCAGCATGCAGTACTGGATTCAAACCTGATGGAAATGCAGTAACATTGACCAACAAAATGCTCGTCATAAACAATCCGCGAAATAGCATTGACTTTACTGCACAGATGATCATAAGCACAATCCATATTGCATTGCCTTGATTATATGTGCTGATGAACGGCAGTTCATATTCAAGTACGGGTTTTCTGCTTGATGAACAGAGATTCAACAGAAAAAATTTTCTCTATCATTCATTGACCGATATATAATTCGATTTCTGCCAAATTTTCAGAACAGAGGAGAGCTCCTAAATAAGTAATGGACGCGATGATACTTGCTGCCGGTGAGGGAACAAGAATGCTCCCCTTGACGGAAAAAACCCCAAAACCCCTGCTAAAGGTTGGAGGACACAGCCTGCTTGATTATCATATGTCTCTGCTAGCGGACCTAGGCTTCAAAAAAGTGGTGATCAACATCTCGCATCTACATGAGCAAATTGATGAATATCTAAAGAAAAACAACCACTACAACCTCGACATTCATTTATCTTTCGAGGAATCAGGCCCAGTGGGTACGGCAGAAGGAATACGGCAGTGTGTCGATAAGCTTGCCAGCGACACCGTGTTTGTAATCAGTGGGGACCTGTTTACCGACTGCCGCCCGCAGACTCTGGAACTGGATGATGGCTATGATGCGCATCTGGTTCTGGTGCCGAACCCCAATCATCGCTCAATGGGAGACTTCCTGTTTCATGATGGGGTTCTGGGTCCACTTGATGGTCAAAAAAACGGATTAACCTTCTCTGGAATCGGAATATACCGGACCAGTCTTTTCAAGGACTCGAAATATACATCGGATGATTTGGGCGATGTACTGCGTGAACTCGTTAACGAGGGCAAGGTTTCCGGTGAAGTGCACGAAGGAATCTGGGTAGATGTCGGAAACATTGAACGGCTTGAACAAGCTCGGGAACTGGCTGATTCATCCGTATAGATTTACTGTCCGGCAAACCACTTGAATATGTATTTCTCCAGTTTAATCAATGCATCTTCGATGGTGGCGCCATCCACCAAATCCGATAATTGAATCATTTCAAGATTTGGAATTCCGCAAACTTCAATATGATCAAAGGGTTGTAAATCCATATCGATATTGATACTGATTCCGTGATAGCAGTAAGTTGCTGTAGCATGCAATCCCAGAGAAGCAATTTTCCTGCCATCAACAAAAACCCCGGGGGATCCCTCTTTACGACTGGCGGTGACCCTGTAGCCTGCAAGGAAGTCAATCATCAGTCCTTCCAGTTGATTGACCAGGGATCGGGGACCCAATTGCCGCTTGCGAATATTTAATAGAAAATAGGCAATTAACTGGCCCGGGCCATGATAGGTCATTTTCCCGCCACGACCTGTTTTTACGACCGGTATGCGTGCAGCCCCCGGCCTCGGTTCGGGAGCCTCCCGGATGCCTGTGGTATATACGGGATTATGCTCAAGCAACCATACTTCGTCCGCTACATCCATGGTCCGGTTTTTCGTAAATTGCTTCATCGCATACTCGGTATGCTGATAATCGACGCACCCCAAACACTTGATAATCAATGGTCGGTTTATTGCTGCCATAACGAAATCACAACAAATACAGCACCTGCTCCTGTGAACTCAAATATTGGTACAATTCTTCTAGTTCGGTCTCATCCACTATCCAAATACGACAGGTGAATGAGTGATATTTTCCCCCCTTGCTTGATCGACAGGAAATCGAAATGATGTCCTCTTGTGGACACTTTTCATTCAGCATGGTTCGCAGTTGAGTTTCTACGCCCTCTGTCGCCTTGAGAAAGATCTTTATCTCAACGATACGGGGAAATTCCAGATGACTTTGGATTCGCGCACTCTTTCCATTGAGTTGCCGGGGTCCGGAAGTATCACCGGGCGTGGATGTTATCACTCTATCACCTTATGGATTGACCTGATAATTCAAGTTTAATCTATCTGTCTTCATGTCATTGTGACAAGGCATGAAGGCTGCTTTCACGGAGAAAATTCCATACTTAATTCCAGTCCGGCATTTCAGAGACGAACACTCCATTGAGAACTCACATTCCAGTACTGCCGCACGTTTCCACGAGTGCAAGTCAACATCAACCTCCTCTCCAATCTTTCAGAAACTCTGGAACCGTTCGTTTCCACGCATCGATTCCTGATTTGGATAAGTCGGATAAATTTCCTGAAGTTTCCCGGGGATGGTCGATTCGATGTTTCTGTAAAAATCTCGAAGCTTGAATCCCGACCTCCTTTGCCCCATCCATACGTTTATTCCACCCGGTTCTCGGTAGTTGATGAACCAAACCATCCTTCAATCTTACGTTTGGTTTTATCGAATATTCTTTTATACCATGGCCCTTCCGAGTAATCTCCGATTACATGTAGAGATGAGCGGAGCACGGGTAGATCGTCATACTTGACCTGGATAAACCCTACTTGCTGACCATTGACCAGGGGCGCATCCACATACCCGGGCAAATCGAAACTTGCCGATAACCTGTCCCGTGTCGCTTTAGGATAAACCAAGCGAATCACTTCCGTAACGCCAACCGTGGCCTCGTTTTCTTCGCCCATCAACATGGGTATTGTCATGACATGGGTATCTTTTTCCAACACGTCAATGGACTCATATGCTGAATACCCATAACGAATGAGTGCATGCACCTGATCAGCACGATTTAGCTTGCTTTTCGCACCCAAGACACCAGCAACCAACCTGAAACCGCCCCGATTAGCGGTAGCAATCAGGCAATATCCTGCCTTTCTGGTGTACCCGGTTTTCAGTCCATCAACACTGCTGTCCCTGGTTAAGAGCATGTTTCGGTTTTGCTGGGTGATCTTGTTATAGGTGTATTCGAGTTCAGAATACAACTTGAAATAATCCGGAAAATTTCGAATTAATTCTATCGAGAGCAGGGTCATGTCTCGGAGTGTACTGTAATGTCCCGGATCCGGTAAACCACTGCTATTGGTAAACCGGGTATTGGCCATGCCCAATTCGGATGCCTTTCGATTCATGATTTTCGCAAATGAATCTTCGGTGCCGCCATAGTGCTCGGCAAGTGCTATTGCCGCATCATTTCCGGACTGAATAACCAAACCCCTCAATAAATCCATGACGGAAACCTGGGAATTTTCCTCAATATACATCCTTGAGCCAATTGCCTTATAAGCCTCGTTACTGATGAAAACCATGTCCTGTTCATTCAGACGTCCGGCTTTCAGAGCATCAAAAATCAAATAGCTGGTCATCAGCTTGGTCAAACTGGCCGGCTCTATCCGATCATCAATGTTTTTTCCGCCCAGTATCCATCCTGTCTGATAGTCGGCAAGTATCCAGGAAGTTGCCGCGATTTCTGGAAAATCATAGGTAGACTGGATCACTTCAGGTATGGGTTGCAGCTCAGCACTCAACAAATCTGAGTAACCCACGCTGATTGCCAGAATCAGCGCTGACAGAAATCTCCGACAGCCGATACCCGGTTTAAGGAAGTTTTTCTTGAAAATGTAATAACTGACCATCTCGATTGCCGTTGATGTGTTTGGCAAAATACTTTTTAGAATGATTTTACAACTATTTGAATTAAAGTGATAATATAAATCGAAATTTATTTCTAAAGAGAGATATCCGGTGATCCGATTCACGAAGCAGGGTGCTTCCATTATGCCCGTCCGCAGGATCAGAAGTCCCGAAATGCCGCCATTTTCAGACAGTGCCTGTTCTTGTGGCTTCGGATATCGAGGGATTCCTGCCTCATCAAGATGAAGCCACGCCAGTACTGACCACCATTGGGGAGCATGCAGGCAGCGGCAGTCGCAGGGTCAGTTCGAACAACCGCATGCCCCCTCTTTACCGAAAGAAGACGCTGATCGGTCGTTTCTGGTGTGACCCATGCGGTTTCCGTATATTCCTGTCTCAAAGACCAAAAAGGCCGGCAATGTTGTGTCACACTATGCAGTGAAGCTCAATCTATTATTGCTCCAGTACAAGATGCTGGTGCCAAGAGATACATGTTCACTTCACCAACGAGTATGTCAACCCAATGCAGGAATTTCCCTTTTGGGGTAGTGAGGCAGGAGTGCTCTCAGGGTACAGGAATGGCGGGAAGCGTTCCGGCGTTCCCTCGTACGCTGGCATGAAGGAGTCCCAATCTTGAAACGTCGCCAGGGGTGATCGGCCAGCAGTTTTCATTTGGGTCGTCCTGCCTGTTCGGCGTATGCCCGGCAATCCCCAGTCCTTCTTCATGCCGCTGGAGTTCACGGATGCCTATCCTGGATAGCCAGTACCAGTGGCTCCAAAGAACGGGACTTCCCGCCAGCGTTTCGGCAACGGCTTCACCTCCGCCGACTTTCTATGTTCATCCTACCTTCCAGACCGTCACGCCACCCTGCGCATCGATTGCAGCTAGTTTGGCCCCATCTGGCCGCCAGCATAAATCCGTACCTGAATAGGCTAATACCGCAGCTCCAATCGGGTCGCCTTTCCCATCCTCCTGAAGCGACCATACCACTACGACACCATCCCGGGCTGTCGAGGCCAAGCGCATTCTGCGGCGAGCGAAAGATATTCTTGTGACCGGTTGAACATGGAAATCCAGAATACCGGGACGCGTACCTTCCGGCCCAGTGCCCTGGAAACTCCATACGGTTATGGCCTCTCCGCCACCGGTGGCCAGGAGAGTACCGGTGTCATCAAAGGCCAGGGCCGCTGGCTTTGCCGGATATCCGGACATCATGGAGTCCTGCTCCGTAGAGCGGCGCCAGAAGTGTACCGAGTTGTCTTGGCTGCCACAAGC
Organism: Arenicellales bacterium; assembly: GCA_028285825.1. GTDB lineage: Bacteria > Pseudomonadota > Gammaproteobacteria > Arenicellales > Poriferihabitantaceae > Poriferihabitans > Poriferihabitans thioversatilis. The sequence continues at coordinate 9,347 of JAPYNK010000223.1, forward strand.
CACAACATCTCCA
>JAPYNK010000224.1 GCA_028285825.1 Arenicellales bacterium
AGGACCCGCCCCCGTTCCGGTCCTGGTGGCAAACCGCCTGATCGTAGACACGACACGGCCTTGATTGCATGATGGTCTGCTGGGAATTTTTTGTCGCTTGCGATCAACTCTTCATTTCCGTCAACGATGGATGACTGCCGAGTAGACAACTGGCAAGAGGCGGGGTGCAGGCTGTAGTGGATATGATGATGTATGGGAACTATGCACAACTAATCCGAGTTTGGCTGGAAACTCTCAATTTCTTCCAACAAGCTATTGATTCGTCCTCTGTCATCAGATTTTTCAAGATAGTTTTTGTAGTGGATTTCGGCATCATGGATTAATTGCTGGTAAGTGACCACTCGGATATTTTTGGGTTGCAGTGTTTTTTGAGATTCTTCACGCAGTTCATCCGTACGCCAATCCTTTAAGTCACAGCCTACAAGGCAAATCGTCTCTACACTATCGTTATCACCGGCATCCCTTGCTGCTTTTTTGACCGCCGTTCTATACTTATCTACCTGATTGAGCAAGGCGCTTGTATTGGTTCTTGCGCTGGCTCGCTTTAACTCGATAATAATATGTTTTCCAGAAGATTTTTTATAGATGATGTCGATGCGTCCTGCCTGTTCCTCATCCGTGGATTTTGCCTGCAAGTCTTCGAAGTCTTTCTTTATTGTTTTCTCCATTTGTGGTGTCTCTGTCGCTCTGTCCCAGGAAGGATCAAGCAACCACAAATGCGAATGAATATGTTCCTGTATAATCTTCTCTAGGGCATCGCCTTCCACATCGGCTATGAGCTTCCGAACCACTTCCAGACGACCTTGGGTGATCTGGTAATACCAAGAGGCCTCGATATCGTCCAATTCCGAAAAAAGACGGACAGCAACTTCGAGGTTTTCGATTTCGAGATTGTCCAATTCGTTCAATTTTTCCTTGAAATGCAGATGCTCAAAGGCCAAGACGCCATGCTTAAAAAGCGTCTTCCTGTGCTCATCGTCCGTGACAATCATATTTATTCTCGCAAACAGGTTTTCGGCCGCTTTACGAGCATCCCCCTTGAGTGTTGCCAGCCATTTCTTTACTGCTGGTATTTCTTTAGCTTTTTCAACCCCCTCTTCATGCTTGAACCTTGCTCGTTCTTGTCCGATAAACTGCAGTTCGGATTCTATAAATTTGCGGAGATTTACGAATCTTTCGTCGTCTCGCAGGAAATCCTGTCTACCGGAGGTTGCGATATCGTCCTCGTCGGTCAAATCCAAAAAGTCTGCTTCTAGTTCACCTATCAAGTATTTGGTATAAAGACCGCCTTCCCGAAAAGTTTCAAGAATGTCTTCTGATGCAATTTTTCCACGTGAAAGAATCGCCAATTTATTGAGATTGTCATCTCCATCCTGCAAGAGGCCCGACTCCTTGACCAAGCCTATCCATCCGTTTATTTCATGATTTTTTTTCGCATCTATCTTGTTTTTGCGTTCAGTTATTCGAGATTTATCAGGCGAATGCGTCAGATGTGTTTCCCAACCCTCACCATATATCAATGCGTATTCAAGCTTGTGAAAATGATCTCTGTCACTGGGATTGACCGGAACATCGTTTACATGAACACGAAAATCATCTGACCATATGCTGAATCGTCTGGCAATGCGTTTTTTCAGATTTTGGTCAATTGATGACCGGACTCGCTTTTTGAGTTCCTTCAATACAATAGTCGTTCCCGTTCCCGTTCGTATTTCATATTCCCCAGGAATATCGTCGATAGATTCAGGATAATGTTTCTCCCCTTTTTCAATATCTTGCCTGATGCGATTGACACTGAGTGATAGTCCTAGCGTTTGATCATGTTTTTTGGTGTATATCTCGATATGGTTTGCAATGGAAAAAACAGATAGTTTGCCAATCCCTTTTCTCCCCATCACTTTTCGATTTTTCTTTGGAGTGACGTCATCCCTTGGCGTTTTTCTTCTTTGATAGCCGACAGTTAGAAATTTATTGTTAATGTCTGTTGCCTCCATTCCGCAACCATCGTCCCTGACAATAATCCCGGTATCGGTGTCATCACGAGTAATGATTAAATGAACATTATTGGCATCGGCATCCCAGGCATTGGCAATAAGTTCAGACAATACCGCTGGCACATTGCTATACAAATTGAGTCCTAAATGATTTAGGGCATTTAGATCAAACTTCAGTTCATAAACCGGCATTGGCTCTCTCCAGCGGAGCTTGAACGGTCTTCATGCCGGCAATCAGGCTTCCAATTTCTTCGGCCAGGCGAACGGGCACGGCATTTCCAATCCATCTGCCAATCTCCACAAAGGAATGCCTCTCTCCGCCAGGCAGAAATTCATAATCTTTCGGGAATGACTGCAAAAGAGCAGCTTCGCGTAGTGAAATCGCCCTGTCCTGGTCTGGATGACCAAACCTGCCGCTTCCAAACCTAAAGCACTGTGTTGTCATGGTTGGAGACGGCTCGTCCCAGGACATGCGCCCGTAGACCCCGGCGTATGTCTTTCCGGTATTTCGCTTGTGACATTCAGCTCGCATTGCCTCCGGCCAGTCCCTCCATGTTCCTCCCTGTTTCGATTCCCGTATGCGAGTTAGATTAATATCAGTCAATGATGCCGACATATGCAAAGGATCATCTGGATCGGACATTCCGGCCTTGATTGGGTTAAGGTGCCCAATCGCCCGGCGTACGGTCGGGGTTTTCTCACCATGCGGTTTCAATGATCCTGGTCTGGCGTGTTTTGCAGCAATCAAAACCAGTCGACGACGCCTTTGCGGTATACCGAATTGCTCGCATTTCGCAATTGTCCATTCGATGAGATATCCGGCATTTTGGAGGGCATCACAAAAATCGTCAAATACTTTACCGCCCTCATACTTCACTAATGCTGGAACATTTTCCATGGTTACGAAATCGGATTGAATCTCAGCGGCCAACCTACCGAATACACCCACCAGACTCCATTTTGGATCTTCTTTCTTATACCGATGTCGGTATGTTGAAAACGGCTGACAGGGTGCACACCCGGCGAGAATGGAATATCCTTCGCCCGTGAAGTGGGCTGAGACTTCCTTAGCTGTCAGATCCGCAATATCGTGAACAAAAAACCTTGCATGGTTGTTTGTCTCGAATGCGTATTTACAGCGGGCATCTATGTCGTACCCAGCCAAGATGTTGAAACCCGCCCGCTTCAGCCCATGACTCAGAGACCCGACACCGCAGAAGAGATCAACAACTTCTCCAAATGTTGTTTCATCAGGAATATCGCTCATCTGTCCACCGAAAATTAAATTCAAGTCTATTGAGGCATATTCGGAAACTATGAAATTGTATCGTGGTGTCTTCGAACTGAGCGAACACTACATTGTACGTGCATTATACCCGGTTACTATTGACCTGGAATGATCATTTTCGGCTTGATGGATGTGCTGGCCAGTCATGCCCCGACAGGTCGCGGTTCAATGTAGCGAAAATTCGGGCTTTCTCACAAAAATGTCGTACACCCGCCATGTCGTGCCGGATGGCTGTCCGGTTCAGGATCCCGCCGCCTCGACATGCCTGTACAGCATCGTCCTGAAGATGTCCGTCATCCCGCAGACCTGCCGCACGGCATTCAGGCCGTCACCACCGGAATGTCCGGCCAGCGCGTGGTGTATTCCGACGAGGTGAATGCCTGACGCATGAACTAGGGCCTGGAAATGCACTGCACGGGATAAATCATCCTAAAGATATTTCTCAACCTCTGTTTTTCGCGCTTTTGTCCAGAGAAGTAGTGGGCAACCATGCACGTCGTCCTGCAATTATCGGCGAGCATTATTTCGGCACGAATTGCACCGCGAGCGGTCAGTTCAATGACCAGCCCCACCCGCCATGAGTGAGTCAAGGCGATACGCGCAATACCCCCTTGTATCCAGAATAAGAAGAAAAGCCCGGATTGTGACTGGTTCTGGCGGACACACCCCGGCAATGATCCGCCTGTTGAGACATGAATTGAAGTGCCGTGATGGAATTCTCCATGGCGGACTTTATTATCCAGTCTTTTTCTGATAAGCCTGCTCCGACAAATTTTTCAGTATTTGTTTCTTATTTTCGTTCCTTATGTCTGCCGACTTGAGCTGCAACCTGTATTTATTGGAGCGGCTGTCATATTCCAGCGTGTCGAACCTCTCATTTTCAACCATTCTGTCTGTATCTTCACTTCTCAAGAGGCTAATTTCGAAATTGAGAAAGGTTTTTTTCGGTTTGAAGGCAACGAAATTAAATGGCTTTCCATCCTTCTCAATACCAATGTAAAACTTGTTGTATTTCAAATCTAGCGCAGAATCAAATTCCTTCAATATTTTTAATATATCATCGGCAAGTCTGACAGTTGCTGGCGTAGCTTTCTGTTCCCAATAAGATCGATCAGTAGGGGCAACCAGGGCATCTTCATCTTCGTTTACAAGTCCATATTTAAGCTCATCCAGCACCTTGGTGAAAACTACGGTCAAATGACTGCCTACTCTATACGCCTGCATCTGAATGGCAATGAGGGGAATTGTGCCATTGAAAAGTGATATAACATTTAGAAAACGGCTTGTAATGTCTTCAGCGATAAGTACCGCACAGTGTTCATATTGTGGATATCTCTTTCTTTCAATATCGTAGTACTCGATTGTTCGGATAATGTGAGATTCATCGGTTGACCCCAGTTGAATCTCAACTTCATATCGTCGTAGAGTATCAGGATCTTGAAGCAATAAATCCAGACGTCCAGCATTTGGCTGGATTCGCTCTCTATCCCTGGAAACCAGGTCTCCCAAATTTAGAATTGATGGATCATTTTCAATCAAGTCTTGAATCCATTTTTCGTTAAGATCGGGATCTTTTCTGAGATTGATTCGTACGGGTTTGACATAGTCTGCATGAACATTTCTGTCAACCTGATGATTGTCGGCACTGGAATCATTATCATTATTCATTTTCTCCTCTCTTTCATCCAAGCTTTCATGATTGTAAGAACTGAAGATCGCCTCCCTTAGCTCCTTGCCATAAACAGGTTGTGGAAAAAGCGCACAAAGAAACATATGCGAAAATAATAGGCAACGCCTTCCATGACCAGCCCCTGATCCATATCGTACAACGGTGATTTCAATGTCCAATAACAAGTTCCATAGTGCAATTAAAGCCTACCTGCTGTCACTGTCCGAAACATACAGTACCGGGAGTGCCACTGAGCACACCTATCGTCCGAGCTTTCAGAAATTTCTCGAAACCGTTTTGCCCAGCGATGCACAGATCATAAACGAACCAAGGCAAATTGACTGTGGAGCTCCAGATTTCGTACTGACTCTCCAGAACATTCCCAAGGGATATATCGAAACCAAGGACCTTGGCAGGAATCTGGATGACGACAGATACAGGGAACAGATTAGCCGTTACAGTGCATCTCTCGACAACCTGATAGTCACCAACTATCTGGAATTCCGCCTGATCCGTGATGGGAATCCGGGGTCGACAGTAAAAATCGGCACATTGAATTCTAATGGAAAACTAATTCCGGAACGGGAAAATTATGATGATCTAATCGACATCCTCAAGATATTCTGGGATTATGACGGGCAGCCGGTCACATCCGTGATTGATCTGACCAGGCATATGGCTGCAAAAACCCGGCTTCTGGAAAGGGCGATATCAAGAACCCTTAACGAGGATCAGCAGGATGGAGACAATCTATATGGCGTCTTCCAGCACCCTGTTTTCCAGAAGACACTGCAAAGACAATTCGAGGCGTTCCAGAAGGGGCTAATGCGGAATCTCGATTTCGGTACTTTTGCTGACATTTATGCCCAAACCGTCGCCTATGGCATGTTCTCCGCGCGGCTGCACGACACCTCGCCAGATACCTTTGCACGTCATAATGCGAATCGACTGATTCCAAAAACCAACCCGCTGCTTCGCAAGTTTTTTGACGAGGTCGCTGGAAATGACCTTGATTCCAGCATCCGCTGGATCGTAGATGATCTGGCTTGCCTTTTCTCCCGCGCCAACCTTGATGAGCTGATGGATGATCATGGTGCAACTACCCAAAGAAATGATCCGTATCTGCATTTTTACGAGACCTTTCTCGGCGAGTACGATCCCGACTTGCGTGATGTCCGCGGTGTTTACTATACACCCGAGCCAGTTGTGCGCTTCATGGTACGGGCAGTCGATCAAATCCTCTGTGACAGCTTTCACCTAACCAAAGGCCTCGCCACCAAAACCAGAGAAATCAAGGTCAAGGGAATGCCAGTCACCAACGGAGTACAGATACTCGATCCTGCAACGGGCACGGGTACCTTTCTGGCAGCAATCATCAAGGAGGTTCATGACAGGTATTTTTCTTCCACACAGAGTGGAATCTGGCCGGAATATGCCAGGCATCACCTTGTCCCTCGGCTTCATGGTTTTGAAATACTAATGGCACCTTATGCAATGGCGCATACCAAGCTGGAAATGGTCCTGCGCGAAACCGGTTGCGAGCCGGACAATCGTCTGGGCATCTTTCTCACCAATGCCCTGGAAGATACTACAGAGACCAAGGAGACGCTTTACCCGATGCTTTCCGAAGAGGCTGAGTCTGCAAAAACTGTCAAGGGTGAAATGCCGGTTATGGTGGTTATCGGCAACCCTCCCTACAAAGGCGAATCAACCAACAAGGGGGTATGGATCGAAGAGCTGCTTGAAACCTATAAACAGGAGCCGGGAGGAGGTAAATTACAGGAAAGGAATCCAAAATGGCTCAATGACGACTATGTAAAATTCATCCGTTATGGTCAGCACCATATTGACAATACCGGGGTAGGAATCCTTGCCTACATAAACAATCACGGTTTTCTGGACAACCCGACTTTCCGGGGGATGCGCTGGAGCCTGCTGGAAAGCTTTGACGAGATATACATTATTGACCTGCACGGCAACGCCAAGAAGAATGAACTTGCTCCGGATGGAACCATCGACCAGAACGTGTTTGATATCCAGCAGGGCGTATCCATCAACCTGTTCGTCAAGACCGGAAAGGAAGATGGAAAACCGGCGAGACTTTTACATTACGACCTGTATGGAACAAGAGAGGAAAAGTACCGGTTTTTAGAAAACAGCAGCCTCAATGGCATGGACTTCAAGGCCATTGAACCCCGTGCTCCGCAGTTCTTTTTTGTACCCAGGGACTACAGCTTCCAGAATGAGTACGACAGGGGAATAAGTCTTACCGAGCTTTTCCAGGAAAAGTCCGTCGGGATTGTTACTGCCCGTGACAGCTTCACCCTATACCATACGGAAAGAGAACTGAAATCTGCAATTGAGAAATTTCTCGGTATCGATGATGAGACGGCCCGGAGAAATTTTTCGCTTCGTGAAGATGTCAGAGACTGGAAAGTCGCATGGGCGCGGAAGGACCTGACAGATCATTTCAATAGAGGGGAAGCCGCACCAGTCAAGATCAACTACCGACCGTTCGATACCCGATACACGTACTATACGGGAAAGTCCAGGGGATTTCACTGTATGCCCCGTCACCAGGTCATGCAGCACTTCATCAACCGTCAAAATGTCGGTAAAAATACTGGGCTGGTGCTGTGCAGGCAAAACAAGTCATCCGAATATTACCAGCATGTATTCATCACGGACAGCATCTTCGAATCGACCCTGGTTTCAAACAAAACGAGCGAAATATGCACGGGCTTTCCCCTTTACCTCAATCCTAACCCCAAGCAGAAAGATTTAAATCAGAATCGGCCTTCCAACCTGAATCAGGAGATTGCCAAGTCGATGGCTAAAAGCATTGGCTTGCAGTATTCACCTGAAAAAGGGGAAGACGACGACAGTCTCGCTCCAATGGACATACTCGATTATGTCTATGCCGTACTGCACTCCCGAACATACAGGGAAAAGTATCGGGAGTTCCTGAAAACAGGGTTTCCGAAAATACCCCGCCCTACCGATCAGTCGCAGTTCTGGAAACTGGTTGAGCTTGGAAGTCGACTGCGTTCACTGCACTTGATGGAAAGTCCAGATTTGGATAGTTTTATTACCGGCTATGCGACTGCTGGCAACAATAAGGTAGAGAGTCTGGAGTACGTGAGAGACGAACTGGACAATCAGTCTGGAAGTGTCTTCATCAATGAGCAGCAGTCTTTTGATAATGTTCCCAGAACCGTCTGGGATTATTGTATCGGTGGGTACCAACCTGCGCAAAAATGGCTGAAAGACCGAAAAAGTCGCATATTGACTTACGATGACATTGAAACTTACCAAAAAATGATTGTCGCCCTGGACAGGACCGCTGAAATCATGCTGGAAATCGATGATCTCGATGTAGTTAGGTAAACATGCCTAAACTTGCCAATTTCCTATTTCGGAGATGTTGTGCCGTACCTGTAACGAGGCCGCAGGTGGCAGTCGCGATGGTCTGCCCACTGCCCGGCAAGCGCATGGTCTCGGTGACGCTGCTCGATTTTCCGGTCTGCCGCCAGGTCGGCCACGATTTGAACAAGATCCGAATCAAGGTGTCCGGCGTACCGCCCCTTCCCTTCCCGCCGGAAATCCCGTCGGAAGGCTCCGGTCCGTCTAATCGTCCGCATTCAGATCGGCCATCAGGTCATCGACACTGCCGATCCCGGTCAGCTCGCCCCGCCGCGCCGCCTCCATGGCTGCAA
>JAPYNK010000225.1 GCA_028285825.1 Arenicellales bacterium
GGGGTCGAAGCTGCCGGTGATACTGACATCATTGCCTTTGTTGATGGCGACTACAGCGATTATCCGGAGGATCTCGCATCGGTACTTGAGCCTGTTGCAGAAGGCCTTTCTGATCTCGTGATCGGCTGCAGGAAATTTCCTGCAGAAGGAAATCCCGTCATGCCTACGCATCAGATCTGGGGCAACCGGATAAGCTGCTTCCTGATTGGCTTCTTTCACGGGGCTAGCTATCAGGATATCGGGCCCATGCGCGCCATCTATCGATCCTGCCTCGAAGAACTGAACATGCAGGACACGGATTTTGGCTGGACTGCCGAGATGCAAATCAAGGCGTTTCGAATGGGATTCCAGATTCAGGAGATTCCAGTCCGCTACCGCCAACGAACCGGTAAATCAAAAATCTCGGGCACCATCAAGGGATCAGTCATGGCGGGCTACAAAATCCTCTATTGGACCTTACGACTGATTCTGAGTCCTCGCAAGGCGAACTGTTCCTCCAGTCATTCCTGAGCGATTATAGATCAGATCATACAGAAAGGCTGTGGCAATAAGCAGTATTTCCAGCGTGTATGCCAGAGAATAAACCTCATATGCGGCCAGATTGGCACTCATCAGGTTCAGGCCGGTGACATAGGAAAACACCACCGCAAAAGAGGCACACCAGGCAACGCATGTCGGTCTGAGTACGGCAAATGGGAGCAGCCACACCAGATACCAGGCGTTGATAACGGGGCTCAACACCAGAAATGCCCCGAAAATCCAGTCCATGCGGGGCATCAGTGCCGGAGAGTTGTTGCTTTTTTGATGAAACCGGTAAAAGTAGTATGTCCATGACGCAACAAACAGGGACAGACAGATAAAGCGGGCATCCCTGTCGGAAAAGAGGTTGCGCAGCAATTCAAACACCAGCGGATTGAAGTTCCACTCCTTGACAAAAATACCCAGTACCAGCATGTCCGTATGTCCCTGAAGAATGAATGGAATGTACAATAGAAAAGCCACCACAAAGGCCAGAGCCCAGTGCTTGAGTCCTTTTCGGAAAAGAAAATATGGCAAGGCAATCAGTGCAAATACCTTTGCACAGCATGCGAGTGTTGCAACCGCAACAGCCAGCATGGACTGACCCCGGCTTCGAAGCAGGAAAGCGGCAAATAGAAGAGTCACGCCGATTACATCGGGGTGTGCCGTGAATACCGTCTCCTTGATGATTAACGGACACCATGCATACAGCATCACATGGCGTGATGGTGCGACTTTGGCGAGCATCCAGATCAGTGCCAAATCAACCCCTGCCAACACCACCTGCAGAAAATTGATATTCACAGGCGATACCAGATGGGAAAACGCAAAAACATACTGCAGAACCGGTCCATAGATTGTGGGCAGATCGGGATTGTTGACCCAGTTCAAGGTAGCCTGGCATTCCGGGGAAAGATCACTGCCTGCAAACAGGGTAGATGGAGCAATGCCATAGGGAGAGCCGGTCGCCACAAACACGCAGCCATCAAGTAGATAGCGGTGAAAGTCGTCTTCCAGTATCGGAGATCCAGCGATGGCGATCATTCTGAAAATTACGGCCCAGATGAACACCATCCTGAAGGAAATTTCCAGATTGCCATAAGTCTGCAAGACATAGACGCCGGCGAGCACCGTAGCCGCCAGCGCATAGCTCTGGATAAACACGGACAGAGGCATGCCCGTATCAAGATTGGAATTAACCGCCATCCAACTGTAGATTGCGGCGAGCAGACAACCTGCGAGCATGTGGACAGCCGTGCCAGTCCAGGAAGGCCGGATATTTTTTATGGTGGGCGAGGACACGGAAACCATCAGCCGGATTGATGTTCCATTCTGTCTTGGCTGATCATGTCTCGGCACCTGCCTCTTTGCAAAATGCTTGCCTCAGTTACCCAGGTGTTCTGCCACGCGACCAATAGTGAGACCTTGCACAATAATGGGAACACGACAACGACATAGGTCATCATCAGAAACAGATCCCGTTCCAGCCCTTGCAGCAGGGTCAAGGCCAAGGCCACGGACATGCCTCCCCCCAGACCGCTCCAAACCAGAATTTTTACACTGTGATCAGTGTATTGACAGTTGAACAAGTGCCTCAAGAATGAGATTGGTCCGCCAACTGCAATAAACCGGGCAATACACATTGCCCCGATCGATTTGGGTAATTTCAGAAACCGGTAGTTGATGAATGCAAATGTTGCTGAAAGCGAGAGCAGTATGCCAGTGATATGCGTGATATCCATGGCCTTGAAGCAGGCATCGACCGATCAGGATGTTGCGGGTGGCATCGACGGCATTTCTTCAAAGTTCGGGATATCCGTTCGGGTAATATCCCAGTTTTCCCGCTGCTTGGTATAGACAACAACATCAGGCTCGTACCAGCTGTTGTCGTCCAGCACACCGACCGGGATGGCAATCTTGCCCGGCCGACCCGTATTGATTCCGTACATGCGGCTGCCACAGTTAGGACAAAAATACCGGGTATTTCGATTGCCGCGATCCGTGGTGACGGTATATCCCGTTGCCTGACCCGATATGGTCACGCTGCTCTCCTCGAAAAATGCCAGAGAGAAGTGGCCGGTCCCTGAAAGTCTTTGACAGTCCTTGCAATGGCATTGCGAAGACAACACCGGCTTGTCTGTAATTGAAATCGTGATTTCTCCGCAACGACATTGTCCGGTTGCGAATATTGACTGGTTCATGGTGTATTCCCGATTGAAATATTGTTTTTGCAAATCAAGAAGCCCACAATGAACTTCTCAACTCCCGATAGCTTAGGGAAGATAATCAATTACACTCTTGGCTCGTGCCGATTGCC
>JAPYNK010000226.1 GCA_028285825.1 Arenicellales bacterium
GAAGTATTCTTATCGGTCTTTACTTTTTACCAGGAAGAGGACAAAGACACTGCTGTCAATCTGTTCAACACACTGGTTCCAGTGCTACGGGGATTATCGCTTTCTGGTTTGGCGGAAGGGGCGGTAATCCAGAAACATGGACTAGTCAACAAAAGCGAGGCCATTTCAATCATTGTGATTTCCGAAAACAGATCCCTGTTCTCGTAAATATTTTTCATTTGAGGCATGCAAAAAAGATCTGAAACCATTGTAGCCATGAATCAGAAAATATCGATAGTTTTTGGAGGGGATTTAGCCAATAGGCATGAAATGGACATGCGCCATCTCCGCGCATCGCTGATTGGAATGCATCGTTTGACAACTGTTGGATTGTTCATTTTAGAGACCGGAAAATATCCAAAAAGAAATCAAGCTTTGCCTTATTCAATAAATGCAGCATAACCAAGAAAAGGTTCATTTGAAATTCTGGCAGAAATTATTCCAACAGCGACAGTTCTACCAAAAATAAAAAATTAAACTGCATTTGGCATGCTATTCGTTGCCAGTTAGCAATCCTCCAACTGGAAGCTGAATCTGGAAACCTTCAGGGACTTGTTGTTGCTGAATCTTGATAAAGGATCTTCCCCGATGGTCCTCGATAATCTTGAACGCTTGGGTATTGGCAAGAGTGTGCATGAAGCAATGATGCACTGTCAGATGCGGGCATAGACCGAAGTCTCCGCCTGCGCCCCAACGGGCATCATCACCGCGGCAGATACTGCAGCAGCCACTAAGGATTTTTTCATTTTAGTGTCCTCATTGTATAAATTCCAAAAATGTAAATTAAAATTTAATGGCTGGCAGAATTACCAGCCGGGGTGAAGATTACCACCATTTAGACATGAACATTAAAAAAATTTAATATTTCGCTTAAAGGGTATTTTTCTCGGCATCATGGTTCAGAGATGGTACAAAAAATGCTTTTTGTGCATATAGTGCCCCCCCCGTTTCACCTATCATCCCCCCACACTTAACTCCGAGGGTGCGATGACAGTTTCAGTCATCGTTCCCGGGGTCATAATCTACCCGTTCAGCAATACCAATATCCCGTTCTCCCGATTCGTTCTGATGATCTCGCAAGGCTTGGATCGCATACACCGAGGTATTAAGATCCAAAAGACCTTCCCACAATTTCTTCACCCCGGGTAGCGGCTGGCGCTTGTTTGGATGAAAGCCGGCCAAACCGCCGGTCAAGACCACAAAGGTGGCCATCGTCGGCGGACCGCGAGGGATTTTCAAGGCGTAGGATTTCGCCAGTAGCAAAAGCACCTCGATTTCTGCCCGTTGCAGATACTGGATAGCCAGCTCATCGGGCCGATTGCGTGCCAGCCAGGTCAAGTCCCAAACCCGAAATGCAGTAATCGCATCGAAGGCGACGCATTTGCGCAAATCATCCGGTTCATTCAGTTGTCGGTCTTTAATCCGTGTACCCTGCTTCAAGGCATGAAAGAAGCGTTCAATCTGCCAGCGCAGTCGATACCAGTTCAGGATCATCCTGGCACCGTCCCTATCCGCACTACCCTCGGTACTCAGCAATAGCCAGTTCAGCGCTTCCCTGTTGCCGGGCGGAGACATCTCCTGGGCCGAGACCGCCAGCATCCGGAGCGGCTGATGGGTCCCGGACTTCGGGGGAATCAGCGTCACTTCCACCGCCCGAATCGTGAGCTTGGCCTTGCGTTCCCTGCGCGCCCCTGGACCCCCACTTGCAGGAATCCGAAGCGTTTGTTTGCCCAGCGGCTCGGACCCTTCAACATACGCCCATAAATCCACCTCACCGGACTCGGTCATGACCCGACGTTGTGCGGATTTACTCGCCCGCACCAGCAGTTCACTACCGTGTTCATCCGCCTCCCGTAATAACTCCCAAAAATCGCCTTCCCGATCACATATCGCAACCACCTTGCTGTGCTCGCAGGCTGACGCCAGTTCCCGGGTGCGGCGCAAGCCCTCAACCCAACGAGCACTGTCCTTCTCCTCCTGCTGGCGAAACCCCCCATCCATCATGAATAGACCCAACGGATGACCAAAACCGTTGATCGCCATACCCGCATGTACCAATAAACCCTGGGTACCCTTGCCTCCACCACCCAGATTATCCAAACCCCTGGTCGCTTTCAGACCGTGGTAGTTGAGCGTCGTGGTATCCTGAATCGCCAGGATCAGGTCCTGCTCACGACCACGATCCACCGTGCTTTCATAATGCGGCTCAAGAATATGCTGCATCTGGATTCTCGGATTCGACAGCACTCGATACGCCGCCTTTCGCTCCGCCGGATGCGGAAAAATCGCCGGCAGCGGCTTGCCCAGCTTGCGCGTCCAGCACTTGCCCATCTCGACCACCCGTCGGCACACCCGACCATCGGGATAACAACAGCGGTCATATTCCCGCTCCGCCCAGTCGACAATCTCATCCGAGACCGGATAAGACCAACCCAGAACTCGGCGCGGAAGCGTGCACAATTGCTCACGCCAGCCCGACCACAAGGGCTTGATCCACACCGCCCGACGACGCCCGGAACGACGCCCCGAAGTGAGCGCCGGACAGGCACGCCAACCGGCCATACGGTAACACCATCCCTGTCCCGGTGCGGTGAAAGTATACGCCAGTACCGGACGGGTTTGGTACCTGGCCTGCCAGTCATCCGCAATCCGCCCGGCGGCCAGGTGCAGTACGCATGAGGCCAGTTTCGGTACCTGAACTCCCGGCAGGATCAGAAATCGCTGATTGCATACCACCTGTCCAATGTTGGCAATGCAGGCCTCATTCGACCAACCGATCTGTTGATCTCGAGGCGCCAGTTGCAGGGTGGCCGCAGCAAAACTGATGCCACCCAGAATTCCCTGCACACTCGAGATAATCCAGTACTGGATCAAGCCTCCCGGGGCACGATGCCAGCCCTCTGGATGATGCGTCTCGAGCATCGATTCCCACCATCGACCCTCCTCTCGCCTGGTGATCGGAACCAGGGATACGGTACCGAGTTGTTTGAGCGTGCCCGAGACCACCCGATCGGGATAATCGGTCGAGGGACGGGGATGAGCGTCCAGGGGTCGGCCCTTGACCTGCGGCAAGCATACCCCCAACCGCTCAGCAAGCTTGAGTAAAACCGGACTCGCCGAGGCCAGATTCAAACGACCGGCATAATCCAACCATTGCTCGCGGGTACAAAATTCACGCGCCAAGGCCCGACGCGACCGATCACCGCTCTCACAGGCCTTGCGAAACCACTCGATCGTATCAGGGGAAACTTGTTTGGTTGCTATTTGCATGCCAGCCAGTCTGGCATATTTGGTTTGCGAAGTCAAGTGTGGAATGATGATAGCCCGTTTCACGGCGATGACAGGCAGACTTCACTTGCAACTGATCGGCAGAACGGGGCGTTTTCGCTCGAAACCACAGCGATTGTGCGGCACACCATTCCTTTTTTGTCAAAACCCCTGAATACCCCTAATCCCTAAATAGAGTGCTCGGCATTGGGCATAAAGGCATATGCACTGCGGGTTGAAGACTCCGGACAGTTCGGCTCTCAACCGGTCAAGATTCGGGAAATGCCGAACCGCTCCGTATTTCATTTGGAACTCGTACACCTGTCCCTGCTCCTTCCAGGTCACGTGGCCAACGTACTCGCTGGCCATCATGACAGCGAAGTTTCCGGCCCGGTCTGGCATCGCCGCAGCCGTCGATCAGATTCACATTCGTTTTGGCCAAAGCCTGAATTTGATCATGGTTCCGGACTCTTTCGAGTTACGCACGTTTCGGGAACCCGGCCGCTGGGGAGCATCCATGGCGCAAGCCCGACACAGCTGTAGCCCGGGCAGGCATGAAGGCAATATGGCAAGATAGGCATAAATTTGCATAATTATCGCAAATGACGCTACAACTAGGACTTTGCAGGCAGGAGTAGGTTAGGCAAATGTGCTGTTGCGCTTTGCCGTAGAAAATCATCTCTCTATTTGCGAGCGACAGGAACTGTCATTCGCGGCGTCACTGTTGAAAGATCGTGCCGATGGCTTGATTGACTGTGAAGCCGTGGACAGCGGGAAGATTTTGCCGGCCATCGTACTCTACGGTGCCAACGCATCTGGCAAGACGAACTTTGTCAACGCACTGGGAACAATGAGGAGGAAGGTCCTTTTGTCACAGACCAGGGGCAAGCCTGACGGGGGTGTTTCACGTCAGGAGCATCTGCTAGACCCAGGTTGCTCCTCGAAGCCATCCTGTTTCGAAATCGATTTTGTGCTTGATGGCATTCGCTATCACTATGGATTCGAGGCAACCGATGAAGCATTCACATCGGAGTGGTTGTATCAGGTCCCCAAGGCACATCGTAGAAAACTTTACGAACGCAGGGAACAGAATTTTGCTTTTGGACGCTGGTTGAAGGGAGCAAACCACAATATTGCCAGACTTACACGCCCGAACAGTTTATTTCTTTTTGCTGCTGCGCAAAACGGCCATGAGTTGCTGTCTCGCGTCTATGGATATTTTCATGATATCGCATTCTGTGCCCCAATTTCCATCCCGGGATTCAAGGTTTCCTCCATGTTTGAGGGCGAAAGAATTGATGACGGTGTAATTGATTTCCTGGAGTCTATCAATACAGGGGTTATTGGATACCAAAAGAAGGAGACGGAATTATCGGAAGATTTCCGGGCGGGCTGTCGTGAAGTTAACGCAGTGGTTCAAGAATTCGCTGGTCAAACGATGGAAATTGAGCCGGATGATAAAGCAAAAATGGTAAATGTTGAGCTTGGGCACCTTGGAAGGGATGGGAGAAAAGTGTATTTCGACCTGGATCTGGAGAGCGCAGGAACAAGAAGGTTGTTAATCATTCTGAGTCAAGCATTTGAAGCGATAGATAAAGGGCTGCCGATCATTATTGATGAGCTGGATGCCAGTCTGCATACATATGCGAGCGAGGCAATTTTACGTCTGTCTTGTTCGCCATGGGTGAACAAAAAGGTGCGCAGCTTATTGCGACAACCCACGATACGAATTTAATGCATGGCGCGAACCTTATGAGTAGACGCATACTCAGACGGGACCAAATTTGGTTTGTGGACAAGAATGGTGAAGGTGCTACGGAGATATTTCCGCTAACGGACTTCCGAACGCGAAAGGGAGACAACTTTGAGCTCGGATACCTACAAGGGCGGTTCGGCGCGGTACCAGGCGATGATCCTGTAGCCGGATTACTCGAGACCCATTAAAGTGGCAAAGCGTCGAACGGGCAGAATCGGTCGACGAGGGTTGAACAAAGAGCCCAGGGTTCAGTTCACCCTATTTTGTGAAGGTGAAAATACAGAGCCTGCATATTTTTCCGCCATACGGAAATTCTATGGAGATGCTCTGGTTTCAATCGAAAGCCGTGGTGGTGTGGGTGGCCCGATCACAATCGCTGACAAAGCATTGAAATTTGCCAAATCAGGAGGATTGGCGAGAGGGAGCAGGTGGAAGCAGAACCTGTTTGAAAAACAAGATCAGCTTTGGGTCGTGTTTGACCGGGATGAACATGAGAGATATGAAGAGGCAGTCAATCTTTGCGAGGCCAGCGGCATTGGGGTTGCAGGATCGAATCCATGTCTTGAAGTCTGGTTGATCCTGCATGAGCAGGATTATGATCGACCAGATAACAGCCATCAGGTACAAAAGGAATTGCAACGTTTGCGGCCTGAATACAACAGGTCAGGAGCAAAGGTGCTAGACGAAATGATGGATCGAGTTCGCCATGCAGAAAAACGGGGACAGGTGCTGCTTCGTCGTCGGGAAGATGAAGGGGACCCACATGGGCGACCCTCTACGACGGTGGGCGATTTGACGAAAGCCATTAAAGCAGCCCATGGGCGGGTGCGAGGGGAGATGTGAATTTGTTCTTAGACACTCAACTTTCGGACTTCATTTTTGCCGAAATAATAAAATAAATTATTGAAATAATTATAAAAAATTGAATTATATACAATGT
>JAPYNK010000227.1 GCA_028285825.1 Arenicellales bacterium
ATAAACTGAAAAAAGGCAATTGTGCCAAGATCGCCGATCGCGCAGCCCAACAGACACCAGGCGGTATTGTTGGCACTTTGCAGCCATGTCTTGCGACATCGCCAATCAAACCTGGACGGAGTTGGGGTTAGGACAATTGAATCGCTCATTTGATCATAACCTGTAAACAAAGAACATTATATACCAGTGTGGGATCTAGCTCCTTTTGATCGTAGGTCCAGGATTTTCCGATGGGCATACTGGATCATTTTTCCATAATTGCACTCATCAACCATGTTGTAGTTCCCTTATTCGGAACCGGGCCACAAGCGCGGTGCAGCCCAAAAAAGGGCTTGTATAGGATAGAATTGGCAGGCAGATGTGTTGATCCAGAATCTCAATCATCGATATTGCCTCGGGGCGGTGGAGTCCATAAATGGCGGAATAGAGATGCTTCCGCTGGTAATATCGATAATCAGTCACCGTCAAGAAGCGAGAGAGAAGTTGGCATTGTCAACCTTTCGATTTCAAGTGCTATGTTAAATGACGAATATGCCAATGCCACCCACAATTCGAATGTTTCACGATTCGGGTGCTTCATTAAATTGGGCGTCTGCTTGCAAGTTCCTTGTATTGGCATGCCCACTTGCCGTTTCAAAACCAGCTTGGGCCGAAAAGTGTGTGCGAATTTGATTGGGATCCGGCAAAGGCGGCAGGCAATGAGCGGAAACACAACGTTGGTTTCGGCCTTGCCACAACGATTTTCCGGGATCCACTCGCAATATCAATTATCGACCATTATCACAACATGTCTGAGGAGCGATGGATAACGATTGGCATGGCCGAGGATGGCCAGACCTTGGTTGTCTCCCATACTTACATCGAGAGTGATCAGAACAACATGTCAGTGCGAATCATCTCTGCGCGAAAAGCCACCCGAAAAGAGCAGCGTCAATACGAGTCCAGTCAGTGAAGGAAGAATACGATTTCTCAAGAGGGGAGCGCGGAAAGCTTTTTCGCGACAAAGCCAGATTGCGTATTCCTGACTCTAATGAAAAACCAAACTGGGAAGATTCCTCTGGCCAGATTGGCAAGCTCATCGTGCAGGAGACAGAGAAGAGTCTCAACGCATATCGTGAACAACCAAGACTGATAACCGAACATGCCCTCCTAGAACTAGATACAACTCTAGGCGGATATGCTCATCGCCAGTTGTTCGAACTTGTCCAAAACAGTGCCGATGCCTTGCTCCAGGCAGTCAAAGGGAGGAGTGTTTTAGTCCGCTTGACAAAAAGGTATTTTTACTGCGCCGATGACGGAGATCCCATAGATAAGGAGGGACTGGAAGGTCTCATGTTCGACCGGATGTCGAATAAACGGAATTCTGCCGCAATCGGTAGGTTTGGACGTGGATTCAAGTCGGTACTACGCGTGACCGATGCACCAGAGTTTTTTAGCCGTTCGGGTTCTTTCCGTTTCGACAGGACAAATGCATCCAAACGCATAAGAAACATTGCTCCAAGCCAGAATTACCCGGTTCTACGCCTTCCTGAACCAATAGACCCTTACCTTGCAAGGAAGGAAGATGAAGATTTACAGGAACTGATGACCTGGGCAACAAATATTGTTCGCCTCCCTCTCGGCATTGAAGGAGCATATGAAGAACTTGCACAGCAAATTGAAACCTTTCCGCCAGAGTTCCTATTATTTGTCGATCATGTACGCTATTTGACTCTTGAGGGTGAAGACTATTCACGAAGTTTGACGTTGCAACATCGCGATGACGGGATTGTGCTTGACACCGGTGAGAAAACTTCAAGTTGGCGAGTGTTTCGAGTTACCCATAATTTATCCGCCGAGGCTTTGGCTGACTGGCATCTGCATGATGACAACAAGCTTGCATCTATCCAGTGGGCTGTGCCGCTAGACCAACATCTGTCCGAACCAGGCAGGTTCTGGGCGTTTTTTCCGACCGATACCTCAAGCCTCGTTGCAGGAATTCTGAATGCGCCATGGAAGACAAACGAGGATCGACACAGTCTTTTAAAAGGACATTACAACGATGAATTGATCAAGGCTGCTGCGCAATTGATAGCCAGGAAACTTCCAGAAATCTCAGCCACCGAAGATCCTGCTCGGCATCTGGATGCCTTGCCGCGGAGGCGAGAGGGGGGTGATTCTGAACAGGCCAATCTTCTTCGAGAGTCGCTTTTCAAGAACCTCAGAGGTCAAGCGGTTGTCCCTGACCAAGATGGCAATTTACGGGCCATAGGGGATATCTCATATCCTCCAGAAGAACTCACGGAAATTCCATACCTGACGCCATTGGAAAGATGGGCTTCATATCCAGACCGTCCACGTGACTGGCTTCACCATCGAGCGATCACACATAATCGAGTGAAACGGCTTGGCGCAATTAAGAGGCTGCAACGACCTGACGCAACTAATAGGCTAGATTTACCCAGCTTATATATGGACACTCTTCAAGGTGTGTCACGGACAACAATTGCAAAGTGGCTTGAGGCACTTGTAACGGACAAGGAAGGAGATGAAGCAATCCATTCTTCGAAGGCGGCAATCCTTACCGCTGCATCGATCCCTTCCAAGATCAGAACAAACGAGGAACTGGGGCATATCGTTCTGACTGCGAACGGAGATTATGTGCCTCCCGATCCCGACTGCATCTTCCTCCCTGAGGATAATCTTGACAATGGACATTTTGCAGAGACAGCACCATGTGTCCATCCAGAGCTATTTGCGGATCCAGACACGCTTTCTGCGCTCAGGATACTGGGGATCAAGCCACCGTCTTCCGAGAGTGGCTTCAGACTCATTGCGAAACGGATTTTGGAAAGCGGCAATGAGTTGTTAAGTGACCGCCATTACAGTGAGTTCTGGATCAGTTCGCGCACACTTTCAGTCGAAACGGCACTTACAATAATTCAGGAGTTCAAGGATCGGAATCAGAGAGAACCCTGGCGTTCAAGACTTCATGTTCTGACTAGGGCAGGCAACTGGTTGCCTCTGCATTCCGTTCTTTTTCCGGGCGATGTCGTGCCTGGAGATGGGGGTAGGGACGATGACGCCACCATAGATATGGGGTTCCATGAACCGGATGAAAAGATCATGCGGGATCTTGGGGTAACCGATGAACCTGAGGATGGTTTGGAACTGTCGACGGAACCATTGTTTTACGATTTCCAAAATCTATGTCGTGAACAGTTCACCAGTCGCCCCCTGGAAAGGAAACCGCATTCCCATCTTCTGGACTTCGAAACAAGCGCTGGTTGCGGACCACTACATGTCTTAACCAGGCTGTCTGAGGAAGGGCGGGTGGTCTATACGGATTTACTGCTGCATCTGGATGCCACGTTTTCGCGATGGACAATGCACCATGAAACCCAGCGTCATGCTTATCCTGACCTACCTTGCGAATCATTTCCCATTCATATTCTCCGCCAGGAAGGACGGATAAGAACTAAAAGAGGAAAAATCGTTTCAATAGCTGATGCAGCGGGCCCTGCGCCGAAGAACCCAGGAGCATTGCAAACGCTACTTTCCCATCCGAAGGCGGACAAGATCAAGAAGGCGTTCGATCTGGCCGAACCTATTCCAGAGTTTACCGGAGAAGGAGACCCTGTTCCCCTTGCGGATGTCTGGCCGGGATTGGAGCCGCATCTTCCCATTTACCGGAAACAGTGCCGGATCGTCCCTTGTGAACGAATCGGTTTCGCGGACCAATCCCTGGAATGTGTCTTCTATTCTCCGAACGTCTACATTCGAGGAGGTGTTGAGGATAACCAGAGGCATAAGATACAGCTTGTCTTGGATGAATTGGAACTCCCGCTAAGTCGTGAGCAGATTGAATCAATCCTGCAACGCAAGACTCCTGCCGATATTCATGAATGTCATGAAAAGATACGGCAATTAACAACTGATTCTGAACGTCTTCTGGAAGCGATCGGTGAAGATAGTTTGCGTCAGGATCTTCCCTCTTCCCTTTTGTCCGTACTGGAACAGAGCAATGGGGGGTTGACTGGTACAGAAATTGCGGAAGCAGCAATTGCGACCTATCACACGGATACGCTAAAGCAATATAGATGGGCATTGCAACATCTCGCCCCCCCTTCCCAATGGGCCGGCTCATCACAGGCCATTAGCTTCGTGCATTCTCTTGGCTTTTCCACAGAATGGGCTGGAGATCGTACGCATCGCCTCGAACCGTTTCTTGAGGTGGAAGGTCCGCTTGAGCTCGGAGAACTCCATGGTTATCAGAAGGTGGTTGTCCGCAACCTTCGTAAAATGCTTCGCTACGGTGATTCGGACAACACGCCACGTCGTGGCATGGTCAGTATGCCGACCGGATCAGGAAAGACGCGGGTCGCAGTCCAAGGCATTATCGAAGCAATACGGGATGACGGGTTTGTCGGTGGCGTGATTTGGGTTGCCGACCGGAGCGAACTTTGCGAGCAGGCTGTAGAGGCTTGGCGCCAGGTTTGGTCCAGTATCGGAATTCATGAGTCACATCTTCGCATATCCAGGATGTGGGGCGGGCAGCCGAAGCCCTTGCCAACAAATGAGATGCATGTTGTTGTTGCAACGATCCAGACTCTCAATGCAAGACTTTCGAATCCTCAAGAGGAATACGAATTCCTGAGGGATTTCAAGCTGGTCGTTTTCGATGAGGCGCACCGCTCGATTGCACCGACCTTCACCTCTGTGATGGAGGAAATTGGATTGACCAGGCGCCAAAAGTCAGATGAGCCATTTCTTGTTGGCCTTACCGCAACTCCCTATCGTGGGTATAACGAGGAAGAGACGAGGTGGCTGGCCAATCGTTACGGAAGTAATCGGCTGGATGCCGGAGCTTTTGAAAGTGACGAGGCGCAAGATGTAATCCATGAGTTACAGTCAAACGGAGTGTTGGCCCAGGCTGATCATGGAACCATAAAGGGTGAAACGTTATCTATTGACGATTTCCTGGAAAATTCTTCCGACTTCAATGAGAAGGAGAGACAGCAGGAACTGGAGAAACTTCGTAGTCTTCCATGGCTGCCGCAAAACATGGAGGATCGGATTGCCCAGAGTGTTGAGCGCACCAGGCGCATCATTGAGGCTTATGAGACCCATGTTGATCCGGACTGGTCTACGCTGATTTTCGCAACGTCAGTCGAACATACAAAAACGGTAGCAGCTCTCTTGAATCGCAAAGGCATTCGATCCCGTGCCGTCAGCGGGAATACGGAAATGCCTACACGCCGTCGTGTAGTAGAGGAATTCCGGAGCGGGAAAATAAAGGCACTGGTCAACTATGGCGTGTTTCGGGAGGGATTCGATGCTCCCAAGACCCGTGCAATCATAGTCGCGAGACCAGTGTATAGTCCGAATCTATACTTTCAAATGATCGGGAGGGGGCTGCGGGGACCAAGGAATGGCGGCGACGGGCGTTGCCTGATCCTAAATGTACAAGACAATATCGAGAACTTCGATAGATCGCTTGCGTTCTCAGAGCTTGACTGGCTCTGGGCCTGAGACTGCTCGTGACTACCTGCAGGGGTGCCCAATCCCGTACGATAGACTTATGACCACGCTAAATCCACTCAATTGCACTACGGTAGCAATATGGCTGGAGTTATGGTCGAAAGTAGTGCGTGGGTGACGAGGTTCATCCAGCGGCTACCGTCTTCTGTTGTGACTGCACCTCGATACCGTCCCTAAACTGAAGTTCTGGGCAAGTCATGAATGGAAATTCAT
>JAPYNK010000228.1 GCA_028285825.1 Arenicellales bacterium
TTTCTGCTACCAGATACTTCGGTTCGCCGCAAAACGAAATGCATACACCTGCAGATCGGTTCAGGGTTTTCTGTAGAGAATTAGATTAATGCAAGGCCGGGCAAACATTAACCATTTCCAATCATATGAATGAGGCCTAGGACATGATTAACTCCGACCAGCAAAATAGACACTGCTTTATCAGGAACATTCAACGCAAAAAATGAGCGGGCAAGGCTTTTGTCATTCCTTTAAGTCGCAAGACATATTGCTCTGTATATAGGAGCACTGATAAATTCAATGTAAGCTCACCATGTGATTGCAAAAACTTCAAGAAAACTTCATAAATCGGATTCGCTGTTGCAATTTATTTTGAACCCTGTTTGCTGTTCGAACTGCAAAATCCCTCCCGGCCGCCGAAATAGGAAGTCATCATCGGAAAAGCCGAGGTGGGAGCACTATGCAGGCGGCCTGAGTTTCAATCGACAAGAAGACTGCCGGTGGGGGTTGTGCCCGAAATTGGAGTCTGGATGAAATTGCGGAGATTCTTGGCAAATTTATCGAGTAAAATTTCGGTATACCTTGTAACAGTTATCAATGATGTCTTTCACCCGTCGGTGGCTGCATTGATTCCATTTCAATTAGGATCAGGAGCTTAGAATACCTGTTGATTTGCATTTTTATTCTATGGATTTAATTGATATGACCTATTCCTACTATTTTGATGACAAGACTGTTGGCAATATGGCTTTGCAACCTTCTGATTGGAAAATACTGCATAGTGCTTTGCAATTGCTAAATGATGAATTGATGCACTGGAATCAAAAAGTGGGGGATGTAGGTGCTCAAAAAATGCCATATGAACAGGAAGTACAGGATATTGACAGGATCATGCGGTCAATAAGAAATAAAATAAAATGCAGTTCCCAATCTCAATATGATGATCTTACTGAAAAGGGAGTGTCTTTGGGGAGTCAAAGTCTTTTGAAAGCGGCATTGACTTTATTGCTATGCCGTCAATCTCAGAACTTCGAAGATAAAAAAAATGCGGGATGGCCAAGTGCTGCCTTGGATTCGTTAAGCGAGGAAATCAAACCAATCAAGGAATTGTTGCGCGAAGAACAATTATCCTATGAGCCACACGAGGTTTTGTGGCAGCTGATTTCAAGAGAACAGAGCATGGAATGTCAATCCCAACTCGAACCTGCTTAAATTTCCATGCTGTCCAGTACTGGCCAATTCACCTTGATCAGTTGCGTATTCTGTGGCCGATAAAATCGATTCGCAAAGCATGGCAAAAACCCCGTATAGTTTTCGTGCAAGGAGGGCGACTGGTCAATGAAAAACAGCGAGAGAGATATCCTATGGAACCTGGACAATCTTGAACAGGTCAAAATTTATACTCATCAAAATAGTTTTTACCAAGATTTGGAGGCACATGACTCTTTGCAAGATGCAATATACAAGCCAAATGAGCTCCACCAAAATGGCAATCAAAAGAAAACCAAAATTTCAGATAAGGAATTCAGGCGTTTCAATTTCTCAAAAACCAAAATTCGAGGAATTAGTTTTCACAATTGCAAATTTCGTCAGTGCTTGTTCATCACATCAGAAATATCGGATTGCGAATTCCATAATTGTGAATTCATCCTTACGAATACACACAAAATCTCGATATCAGGCACTTACATTGATCCAAAGTGCTTCAAAAAGTGCCTAAAGCATAACCAACATCAGAACATCGGAATTCATCTCTACCAAATGCTTCTCAGAAATAGCCGAAATGCCGAACAAGTCGTATTTTCTCGAGAAGCCCATTTTCAGTTTTTAAGATGGGAAAGGCATCAAATATCCTACGAAATCAAGAAACTCACCAAAGAAAAGAAATTGATCAGTCTTTTGAAATGTTGTCTCAAATACTCTGGCAGATGGGTTTGGGACAGGGTTTTTGGATCCGGAATAAGGATTCGCAATTTAATTGCCACCTCTTTCGTAATATTATTATTTTTCACATCGATCAACTTCATTTTAAGAGAAAAGTTTGGCCTGATGCATCATGGAGAGATTATTGCCACGATTATTGATGCCCTGTATTTTACAGTTGTATCGCTGACTACATTGGGCTACGGGGATATAACGCCTACAACAGATTTCGGCAAGCTGATTGCCTCCTTTCAGAGTGCGCTCGGGTTTCTTCTTTTTGCAATCTTGGCGTCAATGCTTTTTCGAAGGATATCGCCTTGAAACAAACAAACATAGAAAGTGTTTGTGTTTTCGGTTCAACTGCTAGATTTTCTGCTGATCGGTTGAGTGACCGAGATGTGTTGATCATAGCAAGCGATAAATCCCAGCGAGATGATATTGTCCGATACTGGCGACAACTTGGTTGGTCCGTATCCGTATATTCCCCCTCTCGTTTTTTAAAAATGCTGGACTCTGGAAGTCTATTCATTCATCATCTAAAAGTAGAAGGACTGATAACAGAGGACAAAAACAGATGGCTTGAAAATCATCTTGACCGAGCAGAAATGAAGCGTTCATATGCTTTGGATGCGCAAGATAGCGTATCGCTCGCACTACCCATGGAAAGGCTTAACCAAGAGAAATCAATAAACCAGCAATTGATAGCGGCTGATTTGGCATATATTTCAGTCAGAAATTATGGTATTTGCTATCTTGCAGACAGAAACAGGCTGACCTTTGCCTACTCCCAGATAGTAGAAGAACTTGGTAAAGACTTTATGCTCAATAAAGATGAAATTTCGCTGCTTCAATCAATGAGAATTGGCAAGGTATCGTATCGTAATGGATTACAGTGTTCAGAAATTACAGGTACAGTTGGTGAGTTGCGCAAGCTGCTTTCAAAATTTTTTTCTGACACTCCGCTAGGGGAAATAGAACCAGACAGTCCGATAAGAAATCTTGATAGTGGCTACGCTACTCTTCGAGACTTTGAAGCTTGGATGGTTTCGGCCATGGGGCTTGATGCCCCAACGCATCAAAGCAACAAGAATATTTCCACTCTAAAGAAGTGGATTTGCTCACCACAAGCTTATTCTTGGAGCATTAAGAATGTTTCTGCAAGGAAACTTAATACGGTCAAGCAAGTTTGGGAATGCAGCCTTCCCATGTTCACTAACTGCGAAAGTGATAAATTTCAGTCTGCCCGTCAAGATGACTGTCGATTCCAGTAAAACTCATGCATGCATGATCAAGCTTTGTTGATCATCCCGCTGAATCCAGCCTTGTTGCACAATCCGGATTGTAAATCGTGTTGCGTGATCCTGTTTGGAATTAGCCATAATGGTAGAGCACAGCCCAAAAACATGTCAGGAATTCATATTGCGCAGCTTTGGAAACCTGCTGGAAAATAATCCATGAGGGTTCTTTCAATCGCCAATTCAGTTATTCGGAAAGGTTTGCCCAGATGAAATACTACTTATCTTGGCAATTCCAGAGTGTTTCATGATTTTTTTCATTTCCCATAATTGCCGCCCTTGCCGTAACTAACCGGAATGCTATAAAGCCAGGATCGACTTTCTGGTGGATCAATCCCAAAACCTCGACCTGATCCCTGAAACTCGGACTGTTCTGACAGTGAGCGCAGGCATTCGATAGCAGAAAGACCTTCATGGCACCCGTAGGGCTGCTGCGGTTGCTGCCGTCGACCCCTGTGGGCAGCGTCACCGCGGCATGACCGCAGATGACTGGAATGCAGGATAGCCCTCAGCCGCCCGTGCCAGCATCCGGATCATGGGTTTCTGATGGTGAAACAGCCTTCGGCAAATCGTGGAGTCTGTGGCTCGGGACTTCACGCTGGACGCCACCCGATGGAGAGACACGGCATTGAAAGTGATAGAATCGGATTGAAGGAAACCAGGTCGATGGCATATTTGACAATATGGCCCCATGATGTAGTGCAGATATTGGAAAGACCTGGGCGATCTGGCTCTTGACCGGACGCGTGCAGGTGCTGGCGAGTTGGCAAACTGTTCCTTGTAATGCGGGTCAAGGTGTTCACTTATGGAATTTTTTCAGGAAAACTGGTTTTTCATTTCAGTTTCAGCCGCAATTATTGGCCTGCTTGTTGGAATAGTTGTAAGGCTCGTAAAAGTTGGTATTTGGATAGGGTCTGCCAACACAAATATTGAAGCACTGCGAGAGGGACTTGAATCAGTCCAGAAAGAGCTTGAATCAGTTCCAGAGGATATCAAGCAGGTATTCGTGCGTTTGCCTCCGCCGAAAACGGCAGATGCATCCAGTCCCTTGCAATTGACTGACTACGGCAAGGAAATATCGGCACATGTTGGCGCCAAAGGCTGGGCCGAAAGCAACGTTGAAAATCTGATCGGCCAAACAAGGGATAAGCAGGAGTTTGAGATATTTGATATTTGTTCAAAACATGTAGCAATGCTGTTTTCCGAAGATCAAGAGTTCAACCGCAAGGTGAAAGCTGCCGCTTACGAATATGGTTATGGCTCGGACACGGAACAGGTACTGATGGCATATCGAGTTGAGTTGAGAGATCATATTCTTGCCAATCCTGACAACTAGCCGCCGGTTGCCCCAATCAGGTTGACAACCCCCTGATGGCTGTTCAAGGGCCACCCTTGCCAGTTCTGCATGATCCGGGCGGACATACGGTATCCGATTCGATTCCATTTGCCGGCCTCCGGAGGAAAACGGCTGGCCGATGCTTCCAGTCCCTGCTGACCCGCATTCGTGAAGCCCGTGTTTCCACAGGCGGTTGCGGCTGCTGTTTGAGCCTCCTCCGTCTGCCGTGGACGAGACGAATTCAGGCAGGCTTTGGGGAGTGCCGGATAGAGAGGCTGAAGCCGCTCTGGTGAATCAGAACGGCTTCGAATGTTCCTCCTGCGCATGGCAGGTGAATCGGGCCGGTTATACGCTTTTTCCGGGCCGAAATGTCAAAACATCCATGATCCATGAAATGCTCCGGATGCGCCATGCAGAGCATTTCATGGATCATCCCCAATCTAGAAATAGAAGTTTTTTTGTCCGCTGCAGGCCGGGATTCGATCGGAAGCGAGGCCGGAGTGCTTTGGAACTGTCCGGAAAGCATCCGGACTGGGATCGGTCCGGTCCAGTTGCGGATTTCCGGGCTCTGCGCGCATGGCAACGTTCGTCAGGGGCGTGCACGCCAGCTTGAGAGGTCGGCCAACAGCTGCGCATGCATAATCTGCTCTTCTCGGTCAATCGCTTCATCCGGTAAAACTATATCCGCATGAATCGGATTTTCAGTTAGTGGAGAAGCCTCCACCCGTCGACTATCCAGGCTGGCACCCCCGGCACTGATAACGGCCCAACCGTAAAATGTCCTGTTTCTCTGACTGGCAACTCCTTCTGCAACATCAATGGCAAGGTTTCCTGTTGCCAGACTCAATCGGTCAACGGATATTCGTGTATTCCCCTTCCTTTCCAGAAACACACTTTTTGGAACTGCAGTTCGTGACCGTTTTGCAGTTGTACTCGAAAATATCCCGCGCCCGAGCTCTTCAGCCGGATCGACCGTATTGTGATCCACCACTAAGGGATTTTTTCTTGTTGGAGTTCCTCCAGAGCTTCGTGCATGAAGCCATCCGGAAGCGCATCGGAGCTGGAGTAGTGTGCTCTGCGTTGATTTCCATTAATATTCACGAAACAAAGCGTACTTCCATCCGAACGGCACAGTATCAACACTGAACTTCCATCGCCACTCGTAACGTCAATGGCCACCTCTCCGTCCGGCATTGGATAAACTTGAAGTGGGTGCGGCAAGTCATCATATATGCGCTTTATTATGCAGTCTGCATTATCCATCGCGTTACGGCCTGGAATCTCGAATCCCTCTGACCTGGCCTCGTCCACCACTTGATCCAGTTCTTCCAGTGCCTGTGCAAGTTGCACCCTGAATCCAGCGACACCGCGCGAGTGATACTCGGCCAGAAATTCCCACAGTCTCCGGCCAACACTTCCGGCTAGCGGTTGAGCCACCAGCAAGCGCATGTTTCCGAAACGACTGCCAGCGACCTGTGAATCTGTTTCTGGCGACGTAGGGGACGTCCACCCGGTGTGAGACGCAAGCGAACTTGTCGAATTCCCGGGATCGAATCCGCATGTCGCAAGTTGAGAGACTGAATGAGAATTCCAGGATAATTGCCGATCTCTCCAGAATGCCCGTGACGGAGAAATGGTTCCATTAGTCGAACTTTCATTGATCAGCTGTGTGGTTTGCCCGGGCATTGGTTTTCCTAGCGATACTTGTCTACCAGGGCAAAAAATTCTCGTAAATCATGCTGCCACGATTCTACTATCGAATTCAGATGTTTAATGCGAGAGTCCACATTATGCCCTCTGGATTCGCGATGGAAGTTTGCCTGGAATACTGTTTGTGTTGTCTTCTCGCTCGATTGGAGCTGCTGCGATTCGAATATTTCAAGAGCGATCCTTTTTTCGCCAAAGTCATAGGCGGCTTTCAGCGTTACAGCGGGACTGACATCCTTGAAGCTCGACCATGCCCCATCCTCTCTCAGCATATTCAAAACACGATTCCCATGCCCATTTGCAGAATATCCTTTGGGATTGATTCCTACGGCATCATAGGAAACATGGGGAACACACTTCATGTAGCGCATCGCAATTGACGGAGTGCAAATTTCGTCTGGATTCAATTCGCTTTTAGCCTGCTGGAAAACTACTTGATCAGGAGTTGAAGTAACTGAGATTCCATTTTTGTATTTGACCTGAGAAAAGGCCGGAGTCGTAATCAGTGAATCGCCCACTTCGTACTGACTGTCAACAATTTCATTGTAAAGCAGGAAGTCCGGATTCAGAATTGCCGGATTATTGAATTTCGCTGCAATCACGACAGAAAACTCGAACAAGGTGACTTCTTCAGTCTGCCGGCAGGATTCTTGGGGCTGCATTCCGTTTAAAAAATTTGGTGCACGAACACTCGCAGTAGAGTAGGGCAGTTATAAATTGATTGCATTTTTTTCTTCACTTGCAATGAGTTCTGAAAATCCAGTCTGGAGCGTGCACTCATAACGTATCCGAAGCTTCATTGAATTTGCAATATGGATTCTCTGCCTGTGCAGATTATTACGGGGCATCCATGTCCATTTCAGGAAAAGCGCTGTCAATCACTTGATCGTCGCCTGGCCAAACAATTGATTTCCCATATTCGCCTTGCTTCCTCTTTACACTTGTTCCCAAGGCTCTGTACCAACTTCTTGTGGTTGTTTTCGAATTTTGTCAAATTAAGTGGCGGCTCATTTTGCGAAATCAAACAAGTTTCTAATTCACTTAAATCTCCCTCAAGTTCGACAACCGAATATTCCAGGTTTAACTGCATCCACCGGCTAAGATGACGTTCACCGTCATCCTTGAAACGAAAGTTTCTGTAGTTGGTCCTTGATTCGCCTTTCGATCGTGGTTCAGCAAACAAACCAAGTTCCTTCCTAAGTATCGCTCCAAGACTACGGCATACAGTCGAAAATCCGATATGCCTTGCCGTAAAGTGATCCCCCAGTTCGAGTCGACTAGACATGCCAATATAGACAACCCCACTCGGTGGTATGGTAACTCCGGGTAGACAGTCTAAATTTTTGGCAAACATGGCGTATGCCCCGGAACCGAGATGCTCAGGAATATACTCTGCATTACCCCTAGACTTAGATAGTTGACCGAAAAAAGAAATGGTTGAATCCATGCCGTTTGAGCGTCTCAATTCATTGGCCTTTTGAATCTTGGTGGCAGTATCGCCCTTATCTGGAATCCCGTAATTCTACATGTTTCGATGTTGAATCAATATTTCCTTCTAGCGATGACTCTTCTCTATTTTTTCCAGTAATGCATGAAATTAAATGCAGATACCGCGACCAATGGCGCAATTCACCTGAAGAAAGGGAATTCGCTTGGGCATGAACCGTGTACTTAGTTTACCACGGATTGAAATTGAGTTAAACGCTCGCTGGACAATCGGCACTACTTTCGGCCATAACTCCTGGTGATTCCAATTACCTGAGATTGCAGGCCATCTGCCTTTGATCAGGTGATCGTGAATATCCGGCCAGTCCGCTGCTCTGACAGACTTCAGTGGTTTTTGAGTATTGTCCTGACAGCGGGCAGGGGCACTCGATAGCAGAAAGACCTTCATGGCACCCGTAGGGCTGCTGCGGTTGCTGCCGCGGTGATCCCGGCGGGGCCAACACTGGCGCGGATTCCACGACCGACATATCAGCCATTGGATCGCGCTTTGGCCTCAAGGGCAGTGCCGATCTCGGCAATGGCCTGACGGCGCGCGGGCACTACGAGTTCGGGCTGAACAGCGACAAGAAGGATAACGGCCTATTCAACCGGGTTGCAACCGTAGGCGTTGCCGGGAGCTTCGGCAGCGTTGACGTGGGCCAGCAGTGGAGTGCCTTCTACAACACCACTGGCGTGGACATGGATCCGACCCCGAATCTCGGCGGCATTCCCGGATCGCCCTACCGGGCATCCAATACCATCAAGTATGCCAATTCGGTTGGGCCGCTGACCATTGAGGCGGACCTGCGCCTGAACGGCAACGGCGACGAGGCCGGCACCGATGGCCTGGCTGGTGATGGCGGGGGTATCGGTATTCGGGTTGCCGTTACCGACAACCTGACCCTGGCGGCGGCCTACGACACCGAAGACCGGTCGGACAACCTGAGGCATGTCTATCAGCCTGCGGTGCCGGCGGTAGCAGCAACTTCCCAGGGGGGCAAGGCAGTAGCGGCAGTTCCGGGAAAAACCGGAATCGGCCCTGATACCGACCGTGTTGGCGTTTCCGGCAAGGTAACGCTAGGGCAGTTCTGGGGTACGCTGGCATGGAGTTCCCACAACGTGACTGCCACTTCCTTTGATGCCGCAGGAACCGTAACGGGCATGAGCGAAACCGAAACCGACTATGCACAGCTTTTTGTCGGCGCCAGCCTGACCGACAGCACGTCGGCATGGGTGGGCTACGGGCAGAGCGAAACGGAAGGCAGTACGCTAACGCCAAGTGCCGTCAACGTGGGGCTGAACCACAGTCTCGGCGGCGGCCTCAGCGTGTTCTACGAGGGCAAGTCCGATGACAGCGACGTAGCTGGCCAGGATTCGACCCTGACCCACTATGCCGCACTCCGGCTTGACTTCTAACCCCTACTGATTGAGAGGAAATCAACAAATGAAACAGAACATATACATTGCGGCACTGCTGGCCGGAATGCTGGCACTCGCAGGCTGCGGGGGCGGG
>JAPYNK010000229.1 GCA_028285825.1 Arenicellales bacterium
ATGGCCTCTCTGCCTTGACATGCTTATCGATGCATCGGACTAGAGATGTTCATCGTATCTATTGCCAGCCACCGATTTCAGCAATTCATGCAGATTCTCAGGGTTAATGCGGGTTTTGTACACCATGTTTACATCCGAGACATTCTTCGTTCAATGTTTCAAAGAATTGCTGCCGTATTTTATCTTGTGGCATTGTTTTCCGATTTGGTATCTACGAGGCTCGACTTGCTGATGTCTCATTAAGAGGCTTTGCCTTGTAATAATTTTGCCGAGTAGATGGGTTCCCCCTGGAAACTCCGTTACCTCAATCTGATTCTTTACCGAGTCATGGCCGAAAGCAGTGTGTGGGGTGGAAAGGGGTTGAAGAAAGCGGCGTAGCCGGATTAGCCATTACACAATCAAAACAGTTAACCATGAGGTACGCCACCATGAACAATGACAGCATTACTGAACTTCAGGAAAGCGGGAAATTCGAGGACGCATTGACCGGGATTCTCCGCAACGGTGCCCGTCGGCTGCTGCATGTGGCAGTGGAGGCGGAGCCGGACGGGTTCCCGGGCAGGACCGGGACCGCCGTACCGGTCAGGGCCGCCGGGCGGTGGTCCGCAGCGGTCATCATCCGGAGCGGGATCGGTCGGGGCATTGGCCTACGTGGCTGACACTGAAGGCAGTGCGAAGACCGGAACTGAAGTGAACGCTACCCGCATTGCCGGATTCCGTCAACGCGCCGCCAGTCCGGTTTGTGGATTTTGCCCGATCGTGAATTCAGGAGACGGCAGTGGCCCGGTTCGGAAATCACGTGTTTTCCGTGGAACAAGGGCGACCCACTGGCCGCCCTGTCCGTGTGTCTGCCCGCCGGGATCAGTTCGAGGTGCAGCCCCGCCGGGTTCGTTCTGCGGAGGTCAGCAGCCACTTGTAGGTGCTGTCGTCCGTGAGATTCGTACCCGGCTCCACCGTGCCCGTCCGCGCCCACTGGCCTAGGCGGTTCCGTGCCCCGCAGAAGCACGCCCGGATCGCCGGATCGCCGCCGCCGAGGCGCTCGCCGCCAATGGCAAAGCACCCGGTCGCACCGAGCGTACCCGTACCGAGATTCTCGACATGACTCATGTCCGCAGCCGCGTAGCCGGTCTTGAAGCAAGCTCTTGCAATGACATTGGTAATGGAGTTCCCCCGATAAGCAATCAGGGTATGGCGCGTGTTCGACTTAAGGCCCGACATAGTTTGGCTAGCTGATGCGATAGGGCTGCCTTGTGTGGCAGCACCGCGCGAAAGGGTGGCCTTAACAGCACTACCATTTTCACGCGCGGCGTTGGTAACCGCAATGCTGTTGGCCATCATCCGGCCGGTGAGTGATCTGAGAGTCGCAAGCGACAATTCGGGCATTTGAAACACAACATGATCTTCCTTAACGGAAGTTATGTTGATGTAGTTAGAAAAAAATTCCGTATAAGTGCCCGGACAAGCACCTGGCCCGTGTTGGCCGTCAAAAACAGCCTCCCAATTCACCTGCGCCATTGCAGGGGCGGCCATTGCCGCCATTACAACGGCCAGAAGGGCGGTTAACTTACGAGGGGGGGGGGGTGAATCTTGCTTGTTGTTTCATGATGTATTCCTCATGATTGATGGTTTCTCCCATTATACCGGTTTCGCTTTCCGGTGGAAGGGGGTGATTTGCAGGCTGACCGCATCGCCTGCAAGGTAGACAGCGGTAGTGGCCTGTCCCTACTGCGTGATGATCAGCACGCCCAGCACCGCGGTGGCATTCTTGCCTCCCTGCCGTATCGCTCAGCCGGGGTGCAGAAATGCGCTCACGGGCCCTGTACGGGGCCGGTTTTTCTGCCAGGGCCATTCAGGGTATGCTGCCGGGCTGCAGCCCGAAAGAACCGTGATTCACTTCACGGCCTGTTCCGGGATATTGCGGGCAGAAGACATCACGGAATTTCCAGGCAAGAGTTAAAAGATGTGGCGATATGCCAACGCAACAGGCATAAGCTGCCTGACATTCGGTTCAAACAGCCTTCACCCCATCAATATCGTAGCGGTATCTGACACCTTGTTCTGACCCGGGATTTGGATTCTGGACCAGTGGCAGCCGATATTGAACCGGCGAAGTTGAACGCCTTTATGTTCGGGTGGGATCGATCAGGGTTAGGTGAGTTGTACATGAGTGCCGCTGAACCGTCTGTCGGCAATTCGATCTGGGTGCCATACACATGATCAAACCCCACCCTGCCCAGGGAATTTTCGAATAACCCGCTCACCGGTGATTTCCAGCAGAATGAATCAGGATCCTGAACCAGGGTAGTCTTGTTCATGTTGTAGCGAATGCCGACACCCAGCAACTTTCCATATGCTTCCTTTCGTGTCCACCAGTCCAGCATTCCTGAATGCTGTTGCGGCCCCGGCAAGCGGTCAAAATACTCTCGTTCCTGCTTCGAAAGAATACGCTTGCGAAGCCTTTGAACGTGTACATCTCTAGGATGTATTTCAATATCAACGCCCAGCTCGCGATTGCGGGAAAAGGCATAAAGCAGGTATCCCGAGGACATTGAATAGCTGAACTGAAGCCTCTGCCCCGTGTAGAACCCGATCAGAATTTTCAGGGCCACCCTTGCTTCCAGATTCGGCTCCTGTTGTCGACGGTCAGACAACCCCGAAACTCGTGGCCGCTCGCGCCCGCCCGACCATGCACAGGCAGGATATCCGGACCGGGGTTCCGCAATTCGACCCGGACAGGCCAACCAGAGATGGACTTCGTCCAAGGCAAGCTCAAGTCCCTGAAAAGCCGGAGACCAGGATAGTCTTTTTTTTGCCAGTTCCCAACTCATCCAGTCATCTTTCTCCAAACGCCGAGCTGTAGTTGTTGATTCTGGCTAGGGCATTCTCCTCTACACTGGCATTGATCCCGTTTTTTCGCTTCTCTACAATCAAGTGCTGCAGCCCCTGGCGATCAAACATGTAGGATGCATTGTCAATGCGAAGCTCGGCTACGAACCCTTCACCGGGCAAATTGATAATCTCGATCAGAGTGACCTCCTTTGGCATGAATATGCCAGTGGAGGGCTATAAAAGGGAATTATGCACTTTAGTGGCGGCACCTTATGTTACGGTTTTAGGGATTTACGCATACGCCATAATTCAGCTGCCAATGTTCCAAATAAAAAAGTCAAAATCATCTTGACAATTTCTCCTGCGTTCCCAGCTTGAATTTCACCCAGCATGTAATGTACACATAGCCAGATAAATCCTACACAGAATGAAGAACCCATCAGTAGCGACAATCCAAATATAGACCATTCCTTCAATTTTTGAATGCTTCTTTTTGTGTCGCGAAGATCGAGTTCCCCCTTTCTATCCAGCCTGGCTTCTTGATTAGGGGTTATGCCTTCAGCTTTCCCAAATCCCTTTTTTAATCCCGAGATTGAAGTTCCCGAAACAGTATCAAACAGCTCATTGTTGTGATCAGGTGAATTGTCTGGCATTTTCCAGATACTCCTTTATCTTGGACTCAAAATGACTCTTGATCAATTCATCTGAAATTTGTCTGTCGATCCCTTCCCCTTTTCTGTATGTCGTATGCCAGGGGGTGCCTTTTTCGTGTGTTTTTCTCCTTAACGTTCCCGCATTGAAATCCTTGTAGATACCCCATACCTTGTTTAACACAACAATGACATTTTCATCTTCATAGGGGATACGGGGAGAGTCGCTTGTGTAGGAGTCCATGTCGTAGTTTATGGAAAGCTGGTCAATGGGATTGGCCTTGTAATGCTTGAATTCATCATACAGGCTTTTTACGACAGGCCCATGCTTCCACGCGTAGATAGGCTCATCGAATAGTTTTTTATTAAGTGTTGCCAGCGTCCATCCATAACTAATGTAAACCAGTTTCTGCAACTTCATTTGTGTTACCGGATAGAACTCGTCAAAGGCGCACTCCAAAACGTAATTTGCCACATGTCCCGGAGTGTAGTTTTCTTTTATTTTCTTCATAAAAACGCTTGACACTCTCGCCACTGTTGGGTGGGACAGTGCTATTGTTAAACAGATGCTTGTAATGTAATGGCAAATTCAGCACCAGGCAAGCACTATCGCGAAGGTATATCTCTGGGATATTCAAGATGTTCCCGGATTGGGAAACCGCAGAAAAATGGTTTGCGCACCGCAGATGGGGAGACAAGCCAGTATGCCTGCATTGCGGATCACACAATATCCAGCCCAATTGCAACCACAAAACAATGCCGTACCGTTGCCGTGAAAAACTCCTGCGCCAAGAAGTTTTCAGTGAAGACCGGAACATTCATGCAGGGATCTAATCTTGCCTATCAGACATGGGCGATTGCCATGTACCTAATGACTACCGGAATTAAGGGCGTATCCAGCATGAAGCTTCATCGCGATTTGGAAATCACGCAGAAGTCGGCTTGGCATCTTGCTCACCGCCTACGTGAAGGCCTAGTAACTGGAGACATTCCCTTTACCACAAATTGCGTATGGTCAATCAGTAGAAGTTATTGACGATCAAGTCATTCGTGAAGGAGAATTGCGTTCCCGGTCTCAAGAGTATCAAACACGATCTAATCAGCTTAGAAAAGCCGCCATTGAACACTATACAGAAAATGGAAGAATATATTGCCATGCCTGCGAGTTTGATTTTTCTAAAGCTTGCCCAAAAC
This sequence comes from Arenicellales bacterium, assembly GCA_028285825.1. Lineage (GTDB taxonomy): Bacteria > Pseudomonadota > Gammaproteobacteria > Arenicellales > Poriferihabitantaceae > Poriferihabitans > Poriferihabitans thioversatilis. The sequence continues at coordinate 4,674 of JAPYNK010000229.1, forward strand.
TAGGAAATGGGTATATACAAATACACCATATTAAACCTGTTTCTTATTTGAAAGGTCAACCTTTGCTGATTAGCAAGGCATTAACAAATGTATGTCCTTTATCTGCAAATTGCCATCAAATGGTTCATAAAAACAATCCGCCTATTGAAATAGAAAAATTAAAAACCTTTATCAACGTAGATTATCTGTACTCATGAAGAAAAAACGAACCATAACCCTTACCAACCGAAGCTACCAGCCAAAAAAAGCTGAGCTGGAAGAAAAAATCAAGGTTAATGTTCCCGGCGATACTGTTGAGGAACAGATGAACAACTTCGCCGATGCGATCCTGCGTCCGGTAAAGATTCAGTTTAGCCGCAAGAAATAACCCCTCACGTTACCCCGTATCGGGTTTGGGTTTCGCCACTAAAGTATATAATTCCCTATAAAAAGATGGGGCAGGAATCGCCCCATTCGGATCAGTGATAGATCGTGATTGCGTGCTTCATCTTCTCCATGGCGCGTTTTTCAATCTGGCGAATGCGCTCGGCCGATATGCTGTACTCCTCTGCAAGATCATGCAGTGTCGGCTTTTCCTCCTCATTCAGCCAGCGTCGAATCACGATATCCCTGCTGCGCTCATCAAGCTGCTCCAGAGCCTTGTTCAGCTGCTCGTGCGATTCCGTTTCATACTGGTCCTGAATCAACAGGGACTCCGGGTTGTAGCGCATGTCACCCAGATGCTGGGAGGGCGAAAAGGTCGTTTTTTCAGAATCGGGATCTGCCAGGACGTCAAATGCGACATCTGTATTGCTCATCCTTGACTCCATCTCGCGCACGGTCTCGGCATCAACGTCAAGACTGGCAGCCATGTCCTGAACTTCGCTGTCATTCATCCAGCCCAGCTTGGGCCTGGACTTGCGCAGGTTGAAGAACAGTTTGCGCTGGGCCTTGGTCGTCGCAACCTTGACCAGACGCCAGTTTTTCAGCACATAGTCGTATATTTCGGCACGAATCCAGTGCACGGCAAAAGATACCAGACGGACATCCCGATTCGGATCAAAGCGTTTTACTGCCTTCATGAGGCCA
>JAPYNK010000023.1 GCA_028285825.1 Arenicellales bacterium
AAATCGGTTGCCGACCATCCTGATGAGCTGGAACCCGAGAACTTTGCCTTTGCGACCACCCGGCACATCACCTTGCGGGGCATTCCAGTACATGCGTTCCGGATTTCCTATGTCGGTGAACAGGGCTGGGAGCTGCATGTCCCGTTCAGCTACGGATTGTCCTTGTGGGATCTCGTTTTTGATAAGGGCGCGATACCGGTCGGTATTGAGACTTACGCCAACAGCCGTCGTCTCGAAAAGAGCTTTCGACTACAGAATGCCGACCTCTTGACCGAGTACAACCTGTTTGAGGCCGGACTTGCCCGTCCCCGCATAAAGGATGCCGAATTCATCGGTAAAAATGCCTATACGGAGCAAAGCCGGCGCTCACGACAAATCGCCTACCTCTCGACTTTGGTCATCATCGACAATATTGATGCCAGTGGCATTGCCCGCTATCCGGTTGGGACCTGTCCGATCCTGGATCCGGAAACCCGTGAGGTTCCGGTAGACCGTCTCGGACGTCGCTCCTATACGACCAGTATTGCGTATGGACCGTCGGTCGGCAAGAACATTGCGATGGGTTATCTGCCTACTGATTATGCCGAAGAAGGTCGCGAACTCCTGATTGAATACTTCGGCCAGGCTTATCCCGCCCAGGTTGCAGCAGTCGGTTGCAAGGGACTTTACGATCCGGATAACCTGCTCCCCAGAAATTGATCAGACCCCACCTGGGGCACGGCTCGACAGTGACTGCACCAGTATGTCCTCAGGGATTGAGGAATCGACATGCATTCAGTTGTGAACGCTCGGAAATACAACCAGATGCTGTAAGTCAAGATTGATGCTGATCTCCTCACCCGGCTCGAAGGTGTAATGACTCGGCACATGGCAGACCACCCGAAATCCATCCTTGATCACCAGAGTGTACAAGTGGTCTGCTCCGCGAAAGGCACTGGACTCGACATGGGCCTTGATCTCGCCATCCGGATCATAGTGCACATCATCCGGCCTGATGAGCAAGTCCACCGGAGTATTCTGAGGATAGGATGTCGACAAATGACCGGTGATCATGCCAAGCCCGGTCTCAAGCCGATGCTCGTCCAGAACCTTTGCCTGAATGAATGCTCCGCGGCCGACGAATTCAGCGACATATCGTTCTCTCGGCCAGTGATAGAGATCGTATACCGTATCCCACTGCAGGAGTCTTCCCTCACTCATGACCCCCATCATGTCGGAAAACGCAAACGCCTCCATTTGGTCATGAGTCACCAAAAGGGCGGTAACCCCGGCCTGACGCAGAACCTCGCGCAATTCTCTCGCCAACTGCTCGCGGCGTTCCATGTCCTGCCCGCTGAAAGGTTCATCCAGCAACAATACATCTGGCTCGGGTGCGATTGCACGGATCAGTGCTACGCGTTGCTGCTGGCCACCGGATAACTCATGGGGATACATCCTTGCATAGGATTCCAGATTGACCATCTCCAGCAACTGTGACACCCTTCTCTGAATCTTATCCGTTTCACGGTCGCGAATGCCAAATCCCACGTTTCCAGCAACAGTGAGGTGTGGAAACAAGGCGAGATCCTGAAACACCATACCGATATTCCGGCGCTCTGGAGGAAGGTGCTCAGCTGGCCCTGAAACCTCCTGTTTCCGAATCAGGATGCGTCCGTGATCAGGCCTCTCGAAGCCCGCAACGGCCCGAAGCAGCGAGGTCTTGCCGCAGCCACTCGGGCCCAGCAAACTGCCGATTTCCCCTTTCTTGAGAGACAGGCTAGCCTGATCGACGACCTGCTGACCGCCAAGACTGACCGTGATATCGGTTATTTCAAGATGGCTGTTCGACACTGCATTCACTCCAATCGGGTGCCTGCCCGGGACCGACTGATCGCGCGGCTTAGCAATATTACCGGGATGATCCCGATCGCAACAATCGCCAGTGCAGCAGTTGAAGAATCGGCCAACCGCTCATCGGAAGCCAGTTCATAGGCGCGCACCGCCAGAGTGTTGAAATCAAAGGGTCGAAGAATCAATGTCGCTGGCAATTCCTTCATCACATCCACAAACACAATCACGGTTGCCGTCAACAGACTGCCCTTGATGATGGGCAGATGTACATGACGCAACACGGTGGTTCGATTGCTGCCCATGGATCGTGCTGCATCATCCATGGAAGGCCTCACCTTGTCCAGTCCGGCTTCGACAGACTGCAGTGAAACCGAAAGAAAACGCACGGTATAGGCAAAGAGCAGAATAAACACGGTGCCCGAAAAAAACAACCCTACCGTCATGTCGTAACGTGTTCTCGAGAAATCATTGATCATGTTGTCCAGTGCGCCAAACGGGATCAGCACACCGACCGCAATCACCGTTCCCGGAATAGCATAGCCCATTGATGACAGGCGAGAGAAAAATCGCATCGCCCTGGAAGGATTGATCCGATTGCCATAAGCCAGAACCAGTGCCGGGATCAGGGCAACCACAGCGGCACCCGCCGCCAAAGTGAAGCTGTGCCAGACCAGATCGAAAAACCGGTGATCCAGCATCACATTCCAGGTTTGCAAGGCCCATGTGATCAATTGAACAGTCGGAACGACAAAGCCAAACAATAGCGGCAATATACAGGCAATCAAGGCAGCCGCTGCTGCACCACGGCTAAGCGGAATATCCGGCAATCGCTGATAGCGGTTCGTGGTATGGTGAAAATGTGCGCGGCGACGAGACCAGCGCTCAAGCATGATCAGGCCAAACACGAAGAACAGCAGGATCGCGGACAGCTGTGCCGCCGCGACCGCATCAAACATTCCAAACCAGGTCCGGTAGATGCCGGTGGTAAAGGTGCTGACTCCGAAGTACTGTACAGTGCCAAAATCCGCCAGGGTCTCCATGAGTGCCAGAGAGAGTCCGGCAACAATCGCCGGTCTGGCCAGCGGTACCGCCACCTTCGAAAAACTCGCCCAGCGATTGCAGCCCAGCGTCCGGCTCACCTCCAGCACGCAAATGGACTGGCCGATGAATGCGGCTCTGGCCAGCATGTAGACATAGGGATACAGCACCAGTGAAAACATGATGATGGCACCGGAAATTGAGCGGACTTCCGGAAACCAGTACTGACCATAGGAAAGGCCGAATGCTTCACGTATCCAGACCTGAAGTGGACCGCTGACATCAAGCATCCCGGTGTAGGTATAGGCAATGATGTAGGCGGGCATGGCCAGGGGTAGCAGTAGCAGCCAGGACAACAGATCTCTTCCCGGAAAACGATACATGCTGGTCAGCCATGCAGTGGTTACACCAATACTGCCTGCACCAAGAGTTACCCCGAACATCAGCCACAATGAGTTGACCACATATTCAAGCAACACCGTGTCAACCAGATGACTCCAATTCTCGCTCGGCGCAAACAGGTAAATGCAGATGGCCCCAATCGGCACCA
>JAPYNK010000230.1 GCA_028285825.1 Arenicellales bacterium
GGTGCGAACACCGGAACCCGGGGCCATCCCGGACAGGAAACGGTTCCCGGGCCACCCTGCCTTCCATGAAAAACACACGATTTTCAAACCGGGCCACTATCCAAAAGAAAGCTCAATTTGTCAGAAACCGACTGCATCCAATATCGCCAAATCCTGTAAATCCAGCTTCGTCAGTTCCTGATGACAGTTACGTGATGGTTATCAAGGGCGGGGCGATGGATGGCATGACTCAAACTGAATTCCGGGGGGAAATCCTTGATATTCGCACATTGGCAGGTATGGGATAAGCCCGGTCGCTGAACGATGTTACAGATACACCGGACATTCCTACAGTAACAGCCCCTCGCGGGAGTATCCAGGAAATCGTGTCTGAGAATCAGATATCATGACCGCATGCAATGCACTTGCACGGACATCATATGCAAGTGTTCCATGAAATGGTCGGGTTTCATACTTCCGGAACGGATACCATTTTAAGAGATACCATCCTTGTACCAGCCAGGGAAAGTGTGCAAGTACGGTTTGTTGCTGCCAACACTGGGAAGTGGCTGCTTCATTGTCACATGCTGGAACACCAATCGGGAGGCATGACAACCTGGCTTGAGGTAATTTGACGCATTGGCCCGAAAGTAACGCAGAATTGATTTACGGTCAAATCCCTGCACCGTACCTTTAACCCTGTTCACAGAAAGTCCCCAATTCGTGTCGATATCCGTTTGGCTGCCCTGCTGTTTCCCCTGGAGAAGCTATCTTGATCCAGCCATTATTTCGCAATACCGAGAATTGTCTTGAAATCCCATCATCGATTGAGCAAAGTATCCTTTGCCTGATTGATTTGACTGGCCAGAAAACTGGATCCGCCCTTGTCCGGATGAATCTTCTGCATCAACTTCTTGTGCGCAGCAATAACTTCTTTCCTGCTTGCACCGGAATCGAGGCCAAGAATTTCCAGTGCTTCTTCCTCGGTCATCACATTTGGATTTGCCCCGGCTTGATTGGATCCCGGACCGGATGAAGTGTCCGCATTTGCACGAAAGCCACTGAATTGGCGCCAAATCAATCTTGCTGCCAAGGCACGATTGACCCAGGGTACAAGTGCGCTCAAGATCGCAAATATTGCATGAACCTTGCCGGTAATCACCAGCAAAAGCAACGCTGCACCCAATCCGTACAGAAGAATGGCCAGCAGTGATTGATTGCGCTTCCTGGGGCTTGCCCGCCTGTACCAGGACAGATACCACATGATGCCTATCAGGGCGACTAGGGCAAGAAAAAGACGGGGGGCCATGCAATTTGGAATCGAGAATTCGTCGAGTTTGAAATTTTTGGTGCTTGTGGTTGCCACACAATGCTTCAAGTAGTATTGTATGGGAATAGCGGCAAAACCTGAAAACCGATTATGTTCACTCCTTCAGCCATATTAGATTTCTGGTTTGGAAAGCAGGAAAGCATGCTTGACATCAACTCGGAAATGTCCGAGTTATGGTGGGGCAAGAGTTCTGCGGTAGACCAGAACATGGCCTATTTGTTTCGGCCTCTTATCGATTTAATCCATGCAGGCAGCCAATACAGTTTCTGGAAAGATCAGCCTGATGGATGTCTGGCATCCATACTGGCTCTTGACCAGTTTCCCAGAAACATGTTCAGGGGAACTCCGCAAAGCTTTTTTTATGATGCCATGGCAAGGGAATTGGCCGAGCAGTTCATATCGAAAGGGTTTGAGCAATTCATGACGCCACTGCAGTGTGTATTTGCATATCTTCCCTTTGAACACAGCGAAGACCTGAAGGATCAGGAGCGTTCGGTTATCCTGTTCAAGCAACTGGTCGACATGGCAGGACCCGCCGAGCGGGAAATGTTCGAGGGCTTTCTCGAGTATGCAGTAAAGCATCGTGAAATTATCGAAAAGTTCGGCCGTTTTCCCCATCGAAATGAAATTCTGGGGCGAACTTCTACGACTCAGGAACTGGACTTCCTGAAACTTCCCGGATCATTTTTCTGACTGGCCCTGTTCTCTGGCAATAGCCCAAACCACAGGTCATCGGGTCCGGAGAATGAATCCTGCGATATTGTGCGACGAAAATGCCGGTAGTGGATGAGTGATCCGCTACCGGCCAGGCTCAATTCGCATTATGATAGGGGCAGGGTGATAAATGATGCGCCGTCAAAGCGCTGGACCAGCATCAGAATGGATGCTTGACCATCCTGCATCAACTGATCGAGCTGATCCTGAAAATCCTCCACAGTCAGAACCTTCTTGTTGCCCAACCGCTGGATAATATGGCCGGGCCTCAATCCATTTTGTGCGGCAGCACTGTTTGGTTCGACTTCAATGATAATCACGCCTTCGGCTTCTTCCTCAAGACTGTAGTCCTGCCTGTCCTGCTCAGTGATGGCTCGGACAGACATGCCCAGTTCATCGATTTTGTCCGTATCGGTGGCAGCCGCGACGGTTTCATTTTCATCGGCCGAAGCCTGAAGATTGCCGATATCTGCAAAAACATTGATTTCGGCATTGTCTCTCCACAAAGTCACCACTACTTTGCTGTTTTCGCTGGTTAGCGACACCAGACGCGCCAGACTTCGTGGACTATCTACGGGCTTGCCATCGAATTTTGTAATGATGTCTCCTACGCGTATTCCCGCCATTTCTGCAGGACTGTCTGCATTGACCTGTGCGACAAGAGCGCCTTCTGTCCCTTCCAGTCCAAAATTTTCTGCTAAATTCTCATCAAGAGACTGTACGAAAACACCCAGAAAACCACGTTCAACGACACCGGATGTCTTGAGCTGATCGATTATTTCCTGAGCAGTGGAAGAGGGAATGGCAAAGCCAATGCCGACATTCCCACCGGTTGGTGAGTAGATCGCATTGTTGACGCCGATCACTTCCCCGCGAATGTTGAACAGCGGTCCGCCAGAGTTGCCACGATTGATCGAGGCATCAATCTGTATGAAGTCCAGCAGGGATCCCTGCTGGATATCGCGACCTCTTGCAGAGATAATGCCACTGGTGGTAGTCCCTCCAAAGCCAAAGGGGTTGCCAATTGCAACCACCCAGTCGCCGACCTTGGCGGCATCAGAGTTCCCAAATACGACATAGGGTAGGGGGCTATCGGTCTTGATCTTTAGCAGGGCCAAATCCGATCTTTCATCGACCCCCTCGATGGTTGCAGGAATTCGAGTGCCATTATGCAACACTACTTCAATGGAGTCAGCCTTGTCAATGACGTGATGATTGGTGACAACGAGCCCACCAGGATCTACGATAAAGCCGGAGCCTACTGCCATGGTTTTTCGAACACTTGGCGTCTGATTCTGATCAGGCATCGTTTCAGGCATGCCCTCGAAAAATCGGCGGAAAAAATCATCAAACGGCATGCCTTCGCCAAAAGGGCCTGGGCCCGATCTTGAAGTTTCAACACTGCCGGTTACGGATATATTTACCACTGTCGGCTTGACCGCCTCAACCAGTTCAGAAAATCCATCGTTGACATTGACTTCTCCAAGATTGGCTGCAGCATGCGATGAATCAAGGTTTGCCGAAGCAGGATTGAACAAAAGAGTCACGACAGCAAAACAACTGATAAATGTGGACAACCGGAGAAACTGCAGAGGGCTTCCGAGTGACAGATCATGAGAGATAGAGCTTGCTGTTTTCATGCTAATTTGAGGATTGAATTGATACTTGGGGTCGAGTTTAGCCACGGGGCCTGACTGGAACATGAATAAGCAGCAAGATATTTTCGCCGAGATCTGACTGGCCATGCCAGCGAATGACGTGACATCACTCAAAATTCAGGACAAATCAGGGCTGTAGGGCAGGCCATTCGGGTTGTTCAGAGCTCCCAGACGACTTTTCCGTCTTTCATGGTCAATATGACCCCAGGCCAACAATTCGCGCAGGGTTCACGGTTAACGCCGCAATCACTGTTTCAGCTTTCAGCTGCCTGTTGTTGACCAGGCTCCAGGCGAGTGTCAGCAACGTGTCAAGACCGGCAATTCCGGTAGCAGCTTCACTGAACGGAGCCAGCTTCGAATCCAGGCTGTGCGGTTGATGATCGGAGCAAATCACCGAGATATCTCCCCTCTCAGTTCCTTCAATCAAGCCTTGCTGATCCTGTTTTGTGCGTAACGGTGGAATGACTTTGAACAGGGTATTGAATTCACCGATATCGCTTTCGGTACAAAGCAGGTTGTGGACAGCGACTGAAGCGCTAATTGGCAGCTGCCTCTGCCTGGCTTCTCCAAGCCTGAAGACGGATCGCTCACAAGAGAGAAGATTGATGTGTGCGGAAGCACCGCTGGTTTCAACCAGGGCGATATCTCGGGCTATGCCGACTGTTTCGGCTGCCTCCGGTATGGCGGGCAACCCCAGTTGAGTACTGATGGTTCCTTCATGCACGACTCCGTTGCCTTGCAGCCATGAATCCCATGAGGCCAGAAAAACCGGTATGTCATAAGTCGAGGCATATTGCATGGCTCTTCGCATCAGCAGCGAATTCTCAACCGGTTTGAGCGCATTACTGACTCCTACACATCCGGCATCAAGAAGAGTGGCCATGTCGGTGAGTTTTTCTCCTTCCAGGCCAACAGTAAGTGCGCCTAGAGGGTAAATGTCACAGAACCCTGCGGCATTGGCTCGATCCTGAATCATGTGGACCATGCCGGGTGTTTCGATAATCGGCAGCGTGTCAGGAGGGCAGACCAGACTGGTGATACCCGCACTGGCCGCAGCGCGTGTTTCGCTCAGAATGGTGGCCTTGTGTTCTTCACCCGGTTCTCGCAATCTGGCGCACAGGTCAACAATGCCTGGAAATATGTAGCAGCCTTTGGCATTGATGACTCTTTCGGGTTTGAATTCCTGGTGCGGTTCACCGATTGCCCTGATTCGGTTTTGAGATACATGAATATCGATAACCTGGTTAATCCCATTGGCGGGATCGATCATATGGCCATCTTGAATGCTTATGTCCATTTCGATTTTTCCTGTCCACCCATTAGGTGAGCCATTATTGACATTCTGACCGCAATGCCATTGGTAATCTGATCGAGAATGACGGATCGGCTCCCGTCAGCAACGCTCGACGAGATTTCAAGGCCACGATTGATGGGGCCGGGATGCATGACCATGGCGTCTGGCCTGGCAAATTTGAGGGTCTCTTCGGTTAATCCGTAACGAGCGAAGTATTCCTGTTCGCTGGGAATGAGTTGACCGTCCATTCTCTCTCGCTGTATGCGCAACATGATGACGACATCGACATCTTCAAGGCCATCTTTCATGTTGTTGGCATATCCCACACCCATGGCTTCGATATCCGTCGGAATTAGGGTTCGGGGTCCAATCACGCGAATTTCTCGAGCTCCCAGAATATTCAGCGCATGAATCTGGGAGCGTGCAACGCGTGAGTGAAGGATATCGCCAACGATCGCAATACGCAGTCTCGAGAAATCCTGTTTGTGTTGACGGATGGTAAACACGTCAAGCATGGCCTGGGTAGGATGTTCATGGCGTCCATCACCGGCATTGATGACCCGGACATGGCCGGGAAGATGGCTGGCAATTAACTGCGCTGAACCGCTTGCCCGGTCTCGAACCACAAACATGTCGGTATGCATGGCCTCGAGTGTTTTGACTGTGTCCAGAATGGATTCGCCCTTGCTCGTCGACATTCGGGTTGCATTCATGTTCACGACATCGGCAGAAAGTCGTTTGGCGGCAATTTCAAAGGTGGTGCGGGTTCGAGTACTGGGTTCAAAGAACAGGTTGACCATTGTTTTCCCGCGCATCAGGGGAATTTTCTTGATTTCGCGTTTGCCGAAATCAATGAAGGAATGCGCAATGTCAAGAATCCCCGTGAGGATTTCTTCGGAAAGACCTTGAATGGTCAGGAAATGGCGAAGCTTTCCATTTTGGTCAAACTGAACGGGAAAATCGGTACGCTTGCTCAAGTCGCAGTTACCTCATCGACGCCAAATCCGAGTATGCCGTCATGTTGATAGAGTTTGGCCTGTTGATGACTGCCCAGATCAAGCTCCATGCCAGTGAAATCCGGCTGTATTGGCAATTCGCGCCCCGTCCTCTTGATCAGCACGCCCAGCTGGACACTTGCAGGTCGGCCATACGAGAAGATTTCATTAAGGGCGGCCCGGATCGTACGGCCAGTATAGAGCACGTCATCAATCAGGATAATGTTGCGGTCTTCTATTGCAAACGGCAGAGTGGATGCCTTGACCTGTGGGTTCAGTCCGACTCGGCTGAAGTCATCCCGGTAGAAAGAAATATCCAGTGTGCCCAGTTCTTCGTTAAAGCTGATTTTTCGATGAAGAATCTCGGCAATCCATACCCCTCCCGTATGAATGCCGATCAGCAAAGGCTCGTCAATCGTGCTTGAGGAGACTTGTTCGGCAAGATGATCAATGGCGTTGCTGACGGTATTGTCCATGTTGACTTACGGTTTGATTCTTGATCTCGGCAAAATAGGTCTCGAGGATGACCAGGGCGGCTATATCGTCTCTGTCAATCGATGATGATTTCCTGCGCATTTTGCATTTAGCGAGATTGGCGATCACTTCATTGGCCTGATAGGTCGAGTAACGTTCATCAATCATGATGAAATCCAGTCCGCACTTGCCGGAGAGCTTTTTCCCGAACCATCGGGCTTTCCCCGACAATTCGGTTTCTTTTCCGCATGGGGACAAGGGCAGTCCAATCAAGAGGGTTTCCGGCTTCCATTCATTGATGATTGCCAAGATAGCCAGCCAATTGGTTGTGCTTCTGCGATTGTGAATGATGTGCAGGGGCTCGGCCGTGCAGGTTATTCTATTGCCCACTGCGACTCCGATGCGTTGTGAGCCATAGTCAAAGCCGAGCAGGCGTCCCGGGGATTTCATCAGCTGCCCGGATTCAGGCATGCCCAATCTGATCCGATATCTGCCTGATATCAATCCCTAGAATGGCAGCCGAGCGGTACCAGCGATCCGTAAACGGTGCTGAAAACAGAATCTCATGATCGACCGGGGTCGTCAACCAGTTGTTTTCGCAAATTTCAGATTCAAGCTGTCCGGGTGCCCAGCTCGCATACCCAAAAGTTACCAATGCTCGTTCGGGTCCCGAGCCAATGGCCATGTCGGCAAGGATTTCCTTGGAGCTGGTCAAGTACAGGCCATTGTCGACCTTGAGGCTGGATTTCCATCGGGTTTCCTGACCGTTGTGGATAACCAGGCCAAGTTCCGGAGACAGGGGTCCGCCATTCAGTACCGGTTCCTTGGCATAAGTATCGATGGTTGAGATGATATCCATCTCGGAGAATATCTCGCCAATGTTGTGGTGCGTTACCTTGTTGATAACGACTCCAATTGCGCCGCTATCATCATGATGGCACATCAATATGACGCTTTGAAAGAATTCCTCGCTAAGCAACTGGGGCATTGATACGAGGAAACAGTTTTGCAGAGATTCCATCAGGTCAAGCTTGGTTTAGACATTGAGGATATTGGGTCGATTTTCCAAATTCGGAAATATTTCAGCCTGATCATGCCAAGTTTATCATGAGTCGGCAATTTCTGGATTGAAATGTTTTCCAGCATGCCCGGGAAAGC
>JAPYNK010000231.1 GCA_028285825.1 Arenicellales bacterium
AACGGTTGCCGAAGCACTGGAAGGACTGCCACCTCTCAAGGCCGGTCAAAAGCATGGAGAAATTCCCAATCATGTCGCCCGCAACCTCAATGAACTCAACAGGAGGCGCATATCCTATGCCAGGCCGGGCGAATCGAACATCTATCTGGAAAGCACACCCGAAGGAGACCTGTCCTTGGCATGCCACAGACGCGTCAATAGCCGCTACCGCAACAGATGCTTCACCGACGCATACACGCGGATGGCGCCGGACCGGCCGGCACCGACCATAACGACGCGTTGTCACAGCATAACGAACGGTCGGTTCGGCCATCCGTTTCAGGATCGGGCCATCTCCATGCGTGAGGCAGCCAGGCTGCAGTCGTTCAAGGACCATTACGTTTTCCACCCTTCCGACAAGCTGGCCCCGGTTGCAAAGATGATTGGCAATGCCGTGCCTCCGGTACTCGCACATTTCTACGCCCGCCGGCTTGTCGAATCGTTCAAGTCGATGCACTCCCAAACCGTATAGCAGAAAGGGTTCAGGAAGTTGAACGGGCAAGACAAGCTGTATCTCAGGTTTCACGGCCGCATCATCGATTCACTGGGAATCCAGATGTACCAGAGCCCGGTGGCTGCGATAGCCGAACTGATCGCGAATGCATGGGATGCCGATGCGAAGAGCGTCAGGATCAAACTGCCCACAGGCTTGAGCGGGAATGCGGAAATTGTCATTGAAGACAGCGGTCACGGAATGACCTTTCAGGAATGTCAGGACATGTATCTGGACATCGGCCGCAACCGCAGGACCGGTGCTAACGGAGAGAAGTCGCGTCAGGGCAGACCGGTTCTGGGGCGGAAGGGCATCGGAAAATTCGCGGGCTTCGGCATTGCCAAAACTCTCGAGGTGGATACGAGCACTGAGACGGAGAGAACCGTGTTCATGCTCGAACTGGATAATCTCAGGAGCGATCAATACGTCAGTACAAGCGACAAGGCGATTCCATGTTCCCGTCACGAACCCAGGTCAGAACCGGGAACAATCGTAACCCTGAAATCCCTGACCCTGAAGTCGACTCCGAATCCGCAGAGGTTTTCCCGGTCAATGGCACGCCGGTTCCTGATCAACCAGACGGCTGACGACTTCAGGGTAACGGTCAACGACTCTCCGCTTCCGGATGGCAACGACCTCATGGGTGCGGAGTTCGATTTTCCGAACGACTACGAGAGCGACGAGATGCCAGCGGGGCTTGAGGTCCGAGACCATATCGGATACGAGCAGCTCGGCGACCATGAGATTGGCTGGAGAATCAGGTTCACGCACAAGCCGATCGATATGGAAGAGTTGAGGGGGATATCCGTTTTCTGCGGAATCAAGGTCGCGCAGACCCCGTTCTTTTTCAACCTATCCGGAGGACTGGATGGACAGCATGGCCAACAGTACGTTTCGGGGTGGGTATCGGCGGACTATGTGGACCGCTTCCAGTCTGACGCCATTACGACAGAGCGGCAACGCATCAACTGGGAGCTGCCGCAATGCGAATCTCTCGAGGCATGGGGACAGGCCAAGGTAAAGTCTCTGCTGCACATATGGAAGAGGCGCAGAGCCGAGGAGAAAATCAAGCAGATCACGGGCAGGATAGCCGATTTTTCTGAGCGGCTGGAACGTTTGGAAACAACCGAAAGACGCACGGTTACCAGGGCTCTGGAGAAGCTGGCAAGCATAGAGACTCTTTCCAACCAGCAGTTCAACGATCTTTCCAGTGGTGTCCTCACGGCATGGGAGGACGGCAAGCTGCGCGAACTGATCAGAACGGTCTCCGAACAGGAGTGCATGGACGAGCAGGCCATGCTTTCGCTGCTTGCAGAGTCCCATGTCCTGAATGCGCTTCACGTGGCGGAGGTGGTCAATGCCAAGCTCGAAATCATCCAGAGCCTGCGGGAAAGAATCGAGAAAAGCGAGCTCGAGAATTCAATTCGGGACCATCTGGCCGAAAACCCATGGCTGCTTTCGCCCGAATGGGAGACTTTCAAGAAGGAAAGAAGTCTCGGTCACATTGTTGCAGAAGCGGCAGAGAATGCGGGCCTGGCCGATGAAGAAGGGGGCAGAAAGCGGCTTGATCTCGTGCTGTCGTCCGGGAACCGGCTTCTGGTCGTCGAACTCATGCGTCCCGACCTGACGGCCGACCGCGACCACATAGACAGATACTCGACCTACATCGACATACTGAGAGACAAGATGTCCGTGAACAGTGGTCTTGGATTCAAGACCGTAACAGGCCTTTTGATCGCCGACAAGCTCGACCGAAAGTCTGGCATGAAGCAGGCTTTGGAGAGACTGGAAAACGACGGGATGAAGGCGCTGGAATGGCGGCAAACAGCAACAGCAATGACCAGGGCTATGAGCTGACCTTTGCCGGCAAGGGCCTGGCGCGTGCTATGGCCGATAGTCCGACCGGCTACGAACTGAAAACCAGGTGGGACCAGAGCAAGGACTTTGACAACACTGCCAATGTGGTCATTCGCGGAGACAATCTGGATGTACTGAAAATTCTCTACCAGAACTACTTCGGCAAGGTAAAGATGATCTACATCGACCCGCCGTACAACACCAGGGGCGAGAATTTTGTCTACAAGGACGATTTCAGGCAGAGTGATGCCAGCTTGATCGAGGAATTCGGCATGAATGAAGAGACTACCGATTTCCTGCATAACGTGTTTGGCACCCGTAGCCACAGCGGCTGGCTGTCGTTCATGTATCCGCGCCTCAAGCTCGCTCGCTCTCTCTTGACTGATGACGGAGTATTACTGGTTCAAATTGACTCTAACTCAAGTCATTCATTAAAACTTATTTTGGACGAGATATTTGGTGAAAGTAATTTCAAGGAAGAAATTATTTGGGAATATAGAACTGGGGGCATGCCGGCAAAATCAAATTGTTTCGGAAAAAAACACGATACCATTTTTGCTTATTCAAAACAGTCATCATCCTATCAATTCGATAATAAGTCGCTCAAAGAGAGGATCTATTACGAAAATGATTTTTTTGGTTGTCAAACTGATGCTCAGGGAAGATATTACGTTGACGTTAAGGTAAGAGATATTATTGGAGGTGATATTGAAACTGTTGAAAATGGGGAAGTCAAAATACTGAGCGTTAAGCCTCTTATCAACATGTCAAAAGAGAGAATAGATGGCTTTGCAACTCAAAAACCATCAGGGTTAATTAAATTCTTGGCAAAGTTTTATCTGGAGCGTAATGAACGTCAAGTCTTGCTGGACTTCTTCGCTGGTTCGGGCACCACCGGCGATGCCGTCATGCAGCTCAATGCCGAGGATGGCGGCAACCGCAAATTCATCCTTGTGCAAAGCGATGAAGAAATAGACCCGGAAAAAAGCGAAGCAGCCCATAAATATTGTACTGATAGAAACATTGAACCAGTCATCTCTTCCATCACCCTGGAGCGCCTGAATCGCGCCGGAGAAAAAATCGTGGGGGGGGGGGTGAATCTCCAGATGTAGGCTATCGGGTTTACAGTCTGGCTCCCCAACCCGCGATTCAGGACAATGGCAGTGATACCCTGTCACTTGAACTGCCCTCTCCGCGAACCAGCATCCGGGATACCCTGACCAACATGCTCTGTGCCACCTGCAAGCCACTGGATACGCCGATTGAATGCGTGAAAGAGGATGCGCTGTACAAGGCGGATGACGAGATCTATGTGATAGGCAGGGTCTCGGAAGATGACCTGGCTCCCTACCAAAGCCTCAAAATCAATCTCGACGGCTGGGCGGAACTTGGCCTGGAGGACTTCCTGAACCTCGGCTTTCACGATAAAGGCAGGAAAGACAATTTGACCGTGGTGTACTGAATGACGGACGAGGCCAACCGGAAGATGACCTGTAATGCTCTTTGAAAAACAGCAGTACCAGCAGGATTGCGTGGAGAATGTTATCCGTGCGGTGGAGGGGGTAAACTTCGCCAAGGCAGACTTCAAGGTCATGGCAAAAAACCTGAAAGCGCTGGCAGACAAAAATCCTGCCCACCGGCAATTCAGCATCCAGCCTGACAGGAAACGGCTGGATGTACTCATGGAGACCGGCACCGGCAAGACCTTTACCTACCTGCAGGCGATCCTGGAGCTGAACAAGCGCCGTGGACTGAAAAAATTCATCATCGTGCTGCCGCGAGTGGCCATCAAGCAGGGCGTTATCCAGAATATCAGGCTGACCGACGAGTACTTTTTCAATTTCTACAAAAAGCACATCAATTTCATCGACTACCCCAGGCACGGGCTGGGCCAGATTCAGAGCGACTTCATTGACAGGGATGATCTGTGTGTCTTGATTACCACCAATTCGGCCTTCAACTCCGAAAAGAACAACATCAATAAAAGAAGCGAGATGTTTTTTCAGCATGGCAGCACCTGGAACGGAATCGCCTCCTGCAAGCCTGTGGTGATTATTGACGAACCGCACCTGCTCAAGGGAAGTGAAACACAAAAAGGCCTGGACAAGCTGACAGACTCCCTGCTGATCCGCTTTGGCGCGACTTTCCCGACAGAGGAATCGAACAAGTTGAGTAATGTGGTGTACATGCTGGACAGTATCAGCGCATTCAACCGGTATCTGGTAAAACGCATTGGTGTCAGTACTGTATATGCGGGCAATCAGACCGAGGAGGTTTCGATCAGCAGCATTCGTGTACAGGACAAGCGCTTCGATTTTTGCTTCAGTCGGGACGGGCAGCCACGAAGGGTGACCTTGCACAAGGGCGATGATGTGGGGGCTAAAAGTGGCCTGGAATCCTACAGAGGCAGGATCGTCACCCGTATTTCTTCCAGCAAGGTTGCCTTGAGCAACGGGCAAACATTGCAGGGAAAAATCGACTACACCCTGGATGATGGGGAAATCCGGCTACTGGTGCGCGAGGCGATAAATCGACACTTTGAAAAAGAGGAACGCCTGTTTCGGCAACGCATCAAGGCGCTAACCTTGATGTTTATCCCTCAAATCAGAGATTTTCGTGGGGAACAACCGCGGATCAAGACAATTTTTGAGGAGGAATACAGCAGTCTACGTCAAAATATTTTGCAAAAGACAGCCAATGCGGATTATCGCGCCTGGCTGACAAGGGACTACGACGACAACGGCAGGTTATGTGTGCATGAAGGCTATTTTTCCGGGGATAGGGGAAACAGGGAAGAGAAGGAACGTCAGGGCATTGACCTGATCCTCAATGCCAAGGAAGAGTTGCTGTCTTTTGATACGCCGTTGCGTTTCGTGTTTTCCGTGTGGGCACTGCAGGAAGGCTGGGACAACCCGAATATTTTCACCATCTGCAAACTAAAGGCCAGCGACAGGGACACAACGCGCCGCCAACAGGTTGGTCGCGGCTTGCGCCTTGCGGTCAACCAGGAAGGCAAACGGCTGACGGAAAGCTACATGAAAGGCGATGACGAAGCGTTTTATGCCGTGAATACGCTGGATATGGTTGTCTCCGGGAAGGAGCATGCCTTTATTCATCAGATACAAAATGAAATCAACGAGGCCAGCCATGCGTATGTGGGAGAAATCCTGACACTGGAGATTTTGAAGGAAAAGGGCTTGAAGGATATTGAGGTTGCGACCCTCTATGCTGTTTTGTCAGAAGAAGGCATCCTCAATGATGAAGGAGAAATACAAACCCCGATTATCGACTTTTTGAGGAACAATCGTTCTCTGTTCCAGAAGATTGATGACGCCCGTTTTACTGAAATCTGCTCCATTTTCAGCGTATCGCATCGCCCGGTTGTCAGCGACAACAACCGCAAGAAGCACGTGGTGAACATCAGGCCCGACCGGTGGCAGGAATTCAAGGAATTTTGGGAGTTGATCAACTGCAAGGCGAAAATTGTCTATCGGGGCATTGACGAGGAGCAGCTAGTCAGGAGCATCAGCGATAAATTCAACCAAGAGGAAGTCACTCTCAAGGCGGCCTATACCCGGAACGAATTGCTGGATACTCATGACAATACGGTTGAGACCGTGAGTGAAAGTCCCACGGTTTATCAAGCGGCAACGACCTTTGATCCAGAGGTGTTTGCCTCTGAACTTGTGCGAGACGAAAAACTTCCGATTGCATTCGTGTGCAAGCTGCTTTCCCGACTGAAGCGCGAATGGTTTGTCAATGACCGGGTAAAAGCGAGGAAGAACCTGCTGAAGTTCATTCACGAAGATATCCATGCCGGTATCCTGCAGGGGATCGACTATCAGTTCATGCAGACCAGTATTTATCCCAATTCTCTACAGAATCAGGACGGATCAGGAATCACATCACTGCCATACACTGAACTGGGCATGACGATATCCGACAATGATCCTCCCTCACATTTCCTGTACGACAGAATTGCCTTTGATTCGGCAATAGAGCAGGAATCCATGGTTCGCAACCCAACGAACATTGATGGCAATGAGATAACGGTGTTTGCCAAGTTGCCCAGAATCAGCATCCCAACCCCCTATAAAAACTACAATCCGGATTTTGCGTATTTGGTCAGGAAACGGGGTGGTCAGACTTTATATCTGGTAGTGGAAACCAAAGGATACGACAGTGAGGCGGACATTCCTGAAGATGAAAGACAGAAGATAAACTACGGGAAGAAGTTCTTTGAAAAATTGAACGGGGAACTCCCGCCGGATGTGACAGTAGTGTACAGAACCCGCCTCAACAACGATAACCTGTACGAGTTGCTGAGATCGGTGGCTGACGGTAAAGCCAGCCCGACATCCTGCAGGCACGTGGAGGCGGCAGGATCATGAAACCGGCCAGGTCCTTCGACAGCAATCCGCACAAGGGACAGGCGGGCAGGCCCAACGGCGACAGGCGGAAACTGGCGGTCAGGCTCTACGAGGAGAAGCAGCATGCCGTGCGCCAGATCTGCGGGATGATGAACATCTCCAGGCCGACGCTGTACAAGTACATGGCGGCGATGAAGTTTGAATGCGGAAAAGGGTGCCTCCGGGCGCCTTTTTTGCCGGCAGATGTTCACGAAAACCACTGGTCATTGTTTTGTGTATAATTCTCTGGAAGCGGGCATAGGGCATGGCAACCGATAATACATACTTGAAGGTCAGGCAAACCGGCCAGTCGTAAATTGATGTTGCCCTGATATAAACCGAAAGGGCATGAAGGGCGGACAAGTCGAATAAAAATGCAACGGGATCTGGAATACATGATTGGCCTGCTTCGGGGGTTTGAAGAGTCAGACAGCTGCTATCTGCCCTTTCCCGAAACCCTGGGCATGGATCACAAGGAATTACATCATCTTCAACTGCCTTGTGATGAGCAAATGGTTCAGCAGGTATCCGATGATTCATGCCGCATTACGAAATGGGGCCATGACTTCCTTGACCTCACCAAAAAAGACAGACTCCAAAGGATCAGGGATGAGCTGAAGGAAGAGTACGGAAACACGCCTCTCGAAATGGTTGTGTCGATAGGTCGAAAACTCCTGGAGCAGCAACTCGGCATACAGGGCATGTCCAGAAAATGACGGCTGGCACATCAAGGAACCGAACCCTGACATGTGCTGAAAAGGAGTATCATGATCTTGCAAAATCCATTTTGCGGATTGAAGGATGTGTCAGCCTCCGGCAAATCACGGCTCGGACTGGAAGACATCTTCCCTGGTGCTGCCTGTTCTGGAGGATCGATTCCATGTCCGGAACAGGATCACCTGGGAGAGGGAAAAGGGGAGAGGTGCCAGGCGAAACTGGAAGAACAATACTGAAGACATATGGTTCTGTACCAATTCCAGGGATTACCATTTCGATGTGGAAGTGGTCAAGCTAAAGCGCAAGGTACTGGCACCATATCGTCTTGAGGGGAAACCGAAAGACTGGACGGCCGAGGAGAATGGCAACTATAGACTGACCCATCCATCCAACATATGGACAGATCTAACCATTCCATTCTGGTCCATGCCTGAAAACACCCCTCATCCCACTCAAAAGCCGGAAAAGCTGCTCGCAAAGCTGATTCTTGCCAGTTCCAGGGAAAAGGATTTTGTTTTCGACCCGTTTATCGGCAGCGGTAC
>JAPYNK010000232.1 GCA_028285825.1 Arenicellales bacterium
GTGTCCGATGTTGCCCTCATGCAAAACGTGATTTCAGGACCGCACAATCAGGATATTGCGACTTTACGCAGTCGCATGAAGTTGAACGTGAACGATACGCTGCCTGACCTCAAGGGCTGGAAAATCGCCTGGTCGATGAATCTCGGCTTCATGGATATTGACGCATCAGTTGAGAACAACACCCTTGATGCCTTGCGCTTGCTGGGTGATCTTGGAGCAGTTGTAGAGCAGGTTGACCTCGACTGGACCGAAGAGATCATTCAGGCTGCGCACGCGTACTGGTCCCATAACTGGGCGGTGAACATTGCCCACTTGCTGGATACGCACCGGGAGAGTCTTACGGATTATGCAATCCATTTTATTGAACGGGCATCCGGGTCAGGCCCGCAGGATTATCTGCATTCTCTTCAGACCACTGTGGACATGTATCGCAGCTTTGGCCCCATGATGGATCAGTATGATCTATTTGTCTGTCCGACTCTGGCGACCAACAAGATTCCTGCCGAGTATACCTGGCCCGACAGCGAAGTCATCATCAACAATCAAAGTGTGGTTACCCATGAAGAGAAATGGTCGTTAACCTATCCATTCAACATGCTGAGTCGTTGTCCGGTTCTGGCATTGCCTTCCGGCCTTGCTGAAAATGGCGTGCCGACAGGCATTCAAATGGTTTCCCGAACCTTCAATGACCGGAAAGTGATTGAGGCGGGGAAGGTGTTCGAAGCAAATACCGATTTCCTTAGACATTGGCGGCTCGACCCGAAACTGGACCTTGGCTGAAGCCCTGAGTACACCGGATACACTTCCCCTGAATAGAGGGTAAACCGGGAGGGGAAAATATCGGATTCACGAATCCGGCTTCCAAGGCATGATCTCTGGTCATGCTATACTTTGTCCATCCGTTCATCTTCTTTCATGTCCATGATAATGCCAGCTTTAAGGGCTTTCCACAGGCTTGATGTTCGTCGAGGACTCATCATACCCTGTCTGGTTTTTTGTCTGCCCACACTTTCAGGGTGTATACCTGCTGTAGTCGGGGGTGCGATTGGAGGTGCCGAACTGGTGACCG
Source organism: Arenicellales bacterium (assembly GCA_028285825.1). Lineage (GTDB taxonomy): Bacteria > Pseudomonadota > Gammaproteobacteria > Arenicellales > Poriferihabitantaceae > Poriferihabitans > Poriferihabitans thioversatilis. The sequence continues at coordinate 1,070 of JAPYNK010000232.1, forward strand.
AAAGGCGTACTGTGCAGCGTGTTATTTCCGACAACAGTCTTGAAATCAAGATTCGCGGGGTGAACAAGCAAGATGAACTGCTCGCCAATACCAATATCAGCGTGACCGCTTTCAACGGGTGGGTACTATTGAGTGGTGAGGTTGCAACCGAAGAGCAGAAAAGGAAAGCCGAAGAAACGGCAAAATCGTATGAAGAAACCCGGAGGGTGATCAATAAACTGGAACTGTCTGGGCTTGCCGGTCTGGTCAGTGGAGCAAACGATGCCATTATCACGGGAAAAGTGAAGTCAACGATGTATATTAACAGTAGTGCCCCAGCCACCAATATCAAGGTTGTGACGGAACGTGGCGTCGTCTTCCTCATGGGTTTGGTGACCAAGGAAGAAGGTGAGCATGCGGTTGGGGTTGCAAAGAATATCAGTGGCGTTCGTGAGATCGTCAAGGTCTTCGAGTACATGGTAGAGTAGACGCCGGGCTTCGCATCCAACGCTCACTCTTGCTATACCGGCAAGTTCAGGAAATGACCGGAAGGCAGCGGGTAACCAGCCTACGGATGTCGTTATCTGACGCCTTGAAGCCATGTCAATTATCTGCAGTCCCCTGATTGGAAGGTGGACTTGCCGCCCTGCAGGGAAATGAAGGGCGTTTCAAATGGACCCACTATCAAGCAATGGGGTGGCCTGATGCTTGTCGTTCCGTTCCAATCATGATTGCTCAATCTCGCCAGCCCTGAATCGAATTCCGGGTTGACATGACCCATCCTCGACCTTCATGTGTCATTGTCGAACCCGGGTTGGTGTGTACCTGATTTCGGGATCACCATTCACCAATATTCTGCATGCTCGCCCAGGGTTCCCGGACGGGCAGACGATCACCACGTTGGAGCAATTCAACCGAAACGTTATCCGGTGAACGGATAAATGCCATCCATCCATCTCGCGGTGGTCGATTTATGATAACCCCATTATCCATGAGGTGTTGGCAGATTTCATAGATGTTGTCGACCTCGTAGGCCAGGTGTCCAAAATTGCGGCCTCCTCCGTATTTCTCGGGATCCCAATTGTAGGTCAGCTCCAAAAGTGGCGCGTCATCAGTCATGGCATTGTCCTTGTCTTCGGGTGCAGCCAGGTAAATCAGGCTGAATCGGCCTTCTTCACTGTCGAAACGCCTGATTTCAGATAACCCGAGACAGTCGCAATAGAACTTCAGCGATGCATCCAGATCGGCAACTCTGACCATTGTGTGCAGGTATTTCATATTCATTATTCCGGTTTGCTTTGGTGTCATCCTGTCAGATGACGGGATCGCGTCTGAGGGATTGGCACATGCAGTGAATACCGCCCCCTCCGGGAGTGATCATCGACATGTCAGGATCATAAACCTCGAGTCCCAGTGCGCGGGCCTTCTCTTTCAGTACCCGGCTTTTTTGAGGAAGCAGTATGCGGTCTGCTCCCAGTGACATGACATTGCATCCCAAATCGAGCGTATCCTGAAATGGTACGGGAACCAGTTCAATATTCTTTGACTTGAGCCACTTGACGATCTCGGGGTCAGTGGATTCCAGACAAATGGCAGCCAGTTTGTGAGCAAGCATCACTACCATAACGTCAATATGGACATAGAATGGATCGATATCTGCGAGCTTGACTTCCCATCCTTCTGCTTCAAGCCATCCCTTGATCTGCAGCACTGCTTCATGCTGGCTTCGTCCTTCATAGCCCTCCCATCCAAGGAGCAGAGTGCCGGGCTCAATGGCATTGAAGTCACCGCCCTCGAAGGCACCTGCCGTGACATAGTCGTAAATGGGTATGCCAAGTTCGGAGTAGGTTTCAATGGCCCGAAAGTTTTCTCCTCGGCGCCACCAGTTTGCCATGTTGGTAATGATTGCCCCATAGGAAGTCATGACCGAGGAGTCACGAGCAAAAATCTGGTAGGGCAGATTTTCATCGCCTTTCAGGAAATGTACCGTTACACCAGCCGACTCAAAGGCCGATACGATTTCGTCGTGTTGCTGTTTTACCATGGTTGAGTCGAACGGAATCTCGCGGCGGATGCTTTTCTTCGAGATTGAGCTGGTTTTGCGCCATTGATAATGGTCAGCGGGTCCAAGCAGCACGTCTCGAAGTATGCCGTATTCGCAATCGGCACCCCAGGATTCCAGAGTTGGGGTACCTCCTCCTTCAATGCGGCATTTCAGTGGTGAAGAAGCATTCATGGAATTTGCCAAAAGTAGTATTGGTTGGAATTTTCAGGGTTAAAGGGGTGTGTGTCAATCAAAACAACTGTAATGCAGTGGGGTCGGCATGAAAATTCCGCATCCTCCTGTAGAACGAAACGAGCATGATGCCTGAATATCAAATAGCCAGGAGAGAGCGATGAAACCACTGACAAAGTTCACCCTCCTGCTCGGAAACTGTCGCCAATATCGACAAGGGCGGGGATACCCTGTTATGGGGTATCACGATGGATACGGCGGTTCCCTGGTGCTTCTGCCACGGCAACAAACCGGCATGGAGACCGGATAACAGTGTCCTCGTGAAAGGACGAAACTCAGGCAATTTGATTAAAGTCATGCAGAATGATCATGACTGTCCTCCAAGCCAGAAGAATACAGGCCAAAATCGCAAGAGTTTCAATAAAATTGCACCCGGAATAAATCCAGTCAGTCCGGAAACAAGAAATGAGGGTTCTGGATAGGCAGGCAATGAGGCACCATACCCCGATAGTTGAACAGATTGCCATTGATCCATTGCAATGCTGTAGTGTACTTTGCGATTGTTTGCCAGCTGGTCACGAAATTCCGGGCCACAAATAAAATCAACCCCGTAACCATTAATCAAACGGAACGATCGCGATGTTCATGCACTTGGGAATTTCCAATTTTGCAGATACCACGACTGCATAATTGGTGACAGCAGCACACAGCAAGATTTCTTCCGAAGTCGTGCATAATATCGGCATCAGGGGATACCCCACAGCTATTCTTGCCAATCATGAGAGTCATGATTATGTCTGGCATTAGGATGATCGACTATCGTGCATAGGTTGGGAGTACCCCTGATCATTGACCAAGTTACCCTTATCCGAGGAAGGTGGTGGTATCGGTTGTGGATAGAGCCACCGATCACGGCTATTCTCCTGCTCCAATTTGCTAGACTCTCAATATCCACCCAATGCCAAGTAATTCCAGTCAGAGCGATGTTAGTCGCTCAATAGCCGTCTTTGCATTTTCGCTAGGGGCACTGTATTTCTCATATGCATTCCTGCAGCGGGTCTCGCCAAGCGTAATGACTTCGGAGTTGATGCGGGATTTTGGGGTTGGGGGAACTTTGCTTGGCATGTTGTCAGCACTGTATTTCTATGCGTATGCAGCCATCCAGTTACCAGTGGGTATGTTGACCGACCGGTTTGGACCGCGCAAATTAATGAGCTTCGCTCTGGTTATTTGTGCACTGGCTACCTTTGGCTTTGCACTTAGCCCGAACCTGCTTTCAGCAACTGTCCTACGAGCCTTGATTGGCGGATCCGTTGCTTTTGCATTTGTCGGCACCATGGCGATTGCCGGGTATTGGTTCAACCACAATCGAAATGCCTTTTTGGCTGGAGTTCTGCAGGCTTTGGGCATGTTGGGTGCCGTATTTGCACAGGCGCCACTCAGGTCGATTGTGGAATCAATCGGCTGGCGAAATACCATGCACATTCTGGCGATAATCGCGGCAGTGCTGGCATTATTGATTTATTTTGGAGTGCCAAAACGCACCCGCAACCAACGGCAGGTCATTTCCTACAATATTCGCAAAGCCTTCAAGTCCGTGGCCTGGAACCGTCAAACCTGGTTGTGCGCAATCATCGGCTTTGGCATGTGTGCAACCATGCTGTCATTCAGCGGGCTATGGGCTGTTCCATGGCTAACTTCGGTCCATGGTTATACGCCAACAAGGGCATCTGCAATGGCCTCTACACTGTTTCTGGGCTGGGCGGTTGCTGCGCCAGCTGTCGGATGGATATCGGACCAGATTGGCCGCAGAAATGTGCTGCCCCAGATCGGCGCCACGCTCTACATTCTCGTCTTCTTCGTTATTGTCTATCGGACTCCTGAGAGCGAGTTTCTCCTGGTTCTGTTGATTTTTCTATGTGGAGCCTTCGGTTCAAGCGTAACTGTCTGCTTTACTGTTGTGCGAGAACATAACCATGCCAACTATGCCAGTACCGGACTTGGCCTCATGAACATGTTCGTCGTCGGCTCCGGCGCACTCATGCAGCCGACCATCGGCTGGTTGCTGGATATCAATTGGGAGGGGGTTATGCATGATGGTGCAAGAATCTACGATGCAGAGGCTTATGCGATCGGCTTTTCAAGCTTGCTTGTGGTCATGGTGCTGGCGTTGATTTCGACCTTCATGCTCAAGGAAACGTATTGTCGATCGCAGGACTCAGATGCTCTTGCGCCTCTTTCCGGGGTGTACGGACCAGTGTCCAAACAATGATGGGGTTGCGGCCATGGCATCGTCGCTGGTATGAACAATCATGAGCACCAGTACTGAGAATCATCGATCACGGACTGTCGAAGAGATGCCACAATCCGGAATATTTTTCAGGTTTCTGGGACTGCATACCCTGTTGTATGGAATCTTTCCATTCTACATCCCGGTTTACATGTGGACACAGGGAGTCACGCTCGGTGGAATTTCCTGGTTTATCGCATTCAGCGGGGCTGGCTTCATTTTGGGATTGTGGGCATGGGATCGTTTACGGGGGACGATATCTCTGGTTTCCATGTTCGCATTGTCTCTTTTACTGGAGGTGTTGCTGCTGCTTTTGATTCTGGCAATGAAAGGTGGAGGTACGGCAATGGTTTTGGCTATGGGCTTTGCCTATGGCTTCTATAACTGCTTTTACTGGACAACCCAGCGAGCCATGTTCTATTCGCTGATCAATCTCCAGAATTCAGGCAGAAAGTATGGAAACCTGCAAATCTTCGTAGGTGCTCTGTTACAGGTCGGGATTGTGATTGGTGGGTATATTCTGGATATGTATACATACGACCATGTGCTGGTAGTTTCCACCTTGATTGCAGGCATCGGATTGCTGTTTTTGCTTCCGTCAAGGCCCGATTATCCAAGAGCATTATCGGACCAGCCCAGTCTGTCTATCCCTGAGGTATTACGGTTTAGGGATCAGCACAAGTCCAGAATGATGTTTATCACGGATGGCGTATTCTTGTTCGCCGAGAGCTTTTTCTGGGTTATCACCCTGTTCATGCTGGTACATGAAAGTTTCTTTAGTCTGGGAATCGTCATTCTCTCCCTGGCAGTGGTATTTGGCCTGGTCTTCTACGCCCTCAAGAACCTTATTGACCGGATATCTTCAAGAAAACTGTTTCAGATTGCGGTGGTGTTGTACGCACTTTCATGGTGGCTGAGGTCCTATATCAATGAGCCGATGTCGCTGGCGTCCCTGTACCTGATGATGGTGGTGATTACCTTCCTGACCGCCTTTTTTCGTTTGACCCTGAACAAATGCTTCTATGACATTGCACAGCAAGGTCTTGGCAATGCCTATCTGGTGTTGAAGAGTTATTTTACCCAGGCGGCAACATTGATCATTTTTGCCTTGATGGCCTGGATTTTCATGACCGCCGGCAATCAGGTGGAATTGCTGAAATACACCTACTGGGTGCTGGCCGCCTGCTCCTTGTTGTATTGGGCATATGACAGGCGAACCGAGAACCGCTCAACCGGATAATTCTCCTCTCACTGCCGCGAGCCCAATCTCGCAATATTGACGGGCATCAAACTGGATGGGATTCGTTGCAGCCGAAGGATCGGCTACGGCCATTTTCCCGATTTCCGTCATTCGGGATTCGTCAATGTCCAGTTCGGCAAGCGTATTCGGAATTCCGATTTTCAAGCGCAAGTCGACAATCCATTCGAAAAACGGTTCGAACCCTTCATCAAGTGCAAGATAACGAGAGAGTTTGACTATTACCGGTTCAATGGCATCCCGATTCGCTCGAAGTACGTAAGGCATCAACACTGCGTTCAGTGTGCCATGATGAGCATCATAGAGCGCACCGAGCGGGTGGGCGAGAGCGTGCATGGCACCAAGGCCACGCTGAAATGCCGTTGCCCCCATGGCAGAGGCTGCCAGCATCCGTCCCCGGGCATGCAGATCCGTTCCATTATGGACGGCCTGTTCCAGATTTTCTTGGATGATTCGGATTCCTTCGGCTGCGATACCGGCCGCCATCGGATGAAAAACCGGAGAGCAGTAGGCTTCAAGATTATGGGATAGGGCGTCCATCCCGGTCGCGGCGGTTAGCGAAGCCGGGAGACTGACAGTCAGCTCGGGATCGAGAATAACGCTGGCCGGGCACATGCCGGGATGAAAGAGAATGACCTTTCGCGGTTCATCCTGTTTGACGATGACTGATGCACGGCCCACCTCCGATCCGGTTCCTGCCGTAGTGGGTATGGCGATGGTCGGGAGAATCCGATGCTGATCTGCCCGTTTCCAGTTATCGCCAATATCTTCGAGCGCCCACAGTTCGCAATCCTGATAGGCAAATGCCGCGATCGCTTTTCCTGCATCCAGAGCACTGCCTCCGCCTAAAGCGACGACACCATCGTGTGCATGTTTCCGGCAGATGCGGTTACCGGCATTCACATCGGAGCCAGTCGGATTGGGGCGAATATCGCTGAACACGCTGGCTGACAAGCCTTCCGATCGGCAAATTTCCAGAATGTTTTCGGTCATGGGAAGCAGGGCGAGACCGGGATCGGTGACTACAAGAGGGGAAGAAACATTCAACTGCCGGCAGATTTCGGCAATTTCACGTACCCGCCCACATCCGAAGCGGACCGCAGTCGGGTAATTCCAGTTAACTGCATCCATTGTCATGCCCCGAGAATAATGCGGATCGGGCAGTGATCGGATCCCATCTGGTCATTCAGGTAAGTGACTTTCCCTGCCAGGTCCAGTGAATCCTCATGCATCAGAAAATAGTCAATCCGCCAGCCAATATTTCTGTCCCGACTCCTGCTGATCATGTGCCACCAGGAATAGACATCTGTGGCGGTCGGATTCTGGTGTCGCCATGTGTCAATCCATCCGTCTTCGTGCAGGCGATCCATCCATGCTCGTTCCCTTGGATGAAAGCCAATATTTCCTTCATTCTCCTTGGGCCGGGCAAGATCAATCTCGTTATGGGCAACATTCATGTCTCCACCAACCAGTACTGTCGCGCCTTGACTCTTCAGCTCATTCATGTAGTCATGGGTTCGGTCATAAAAGACCAGTTTTTCCTGCCAGGCCTGTTCGCTTTTGCCGCCATTTGGAAAATAGATGCCGAGAATTTTCCAGATGCGTCCATCAAGCTGGAACGAGAGTTGACTGAGCCGTCCTTCATCGGCGTTCGGTGCATTGGGTATGGTGCACGAAAATTCCAGGGATTCAATTTTGGATTCGACATTCTTGTGCAGCCATGCGGAAGTGCCGGAATAGCCTTTCTTTTCGGCGCTGTTGTAGTATTGCCGGTAATCCGGATAGGCGGATTGAAATGGTTCAAGCTGTTCGGGCTGGCCCTTGGTTTCCTGCACCATTAGCACATCCGGTTTTTCCGCTTCAATGAAGCGATTCAGCTCTCCCTTGCGTTCGACGGCTCTCAGGCCATTGACGTTCCATGAAATGATTTTCATTACAGTGTTTGTTATCTGGTTGTTGATGGATACCCGGTCATCCGGGTTGAGAAGTTGCGGCGCATCCTGCCGCACCGATAACCCCGGTTCAGGTTCTTGATAGTCGTGCCGGGCTGAAAACCGGATGACCATTGATTTTGGAATCGTGTAGCTGTCAATGTTCGTGTACAAGCCGGGATCTGCAACGGGCACCAACTCGCATTTCCACTGTGGACCCGCCTGGAATGGTTTCTCCATGTCATCCGATCAGCGATTCCCCCAGAGTTTGTTGCATGCTGCGCACAGGACTTGACAGTTTTCCTCTTCCGTGGTGCCTCCCTTTGACCATGGAACGATATGGTCAGCATGGCAATCCGACAGGCTGATTTTTTCCTTGCACCTTTTGCAAAGCCTCTTCTGCCGCTCGTAAACACGCTGCTTGATGCCCTGATCAAACTGCCGGATATTCAGGTGCCGCTCGGCTTTCCTGGTTTCGCCTTCCAGAAGATAAGCATATATTCCGGGCTGTCTGACGACATCCGGATCCGCAATCAGTTCTTCCGTCCGCTTCGCGAGATACTCCGGGTCATGCGTTTTCGCCTTATGTTCATTATAAAAGCCGCCCCAGTCAAGGCCCCTCATCATTGCTCGATACTCCGGAAACAGCTCCTGCACCCAGTCGACAACGGATTCAAAATAGGCGAACATCTCCGATGCGTCCGGGTCATGCTGATGTTTGGACAGGTAGCTCTGAAGGTCGCCACGATGACCTTCCGACTCCCTTGTTGCCTGTGCATGCCACTTGAGAACGGTTTCGAGATATTTCTGTCTTTTGACATCGCCTTTCAAGTAGCGGCCGCCCTTGCGGTCCGCATCGCAACCTGAACGACCAAAGCGTCTTCTGGCATTACTGACAAACGACCCCGAGTAGACGGCGCTAAGCAATTCCTGATCTGCCAGCTGCTCGCCGGCTATGTTGATGGTCTCGAACCAGTGCAGCTTTTCTTCGGGTGTTCCGTCACAAACGTAGACGAACAGGCGGTAATCGAGAAAGTCAATCTTGCGTTGATCCCCGTCATCCAGATTGTGGAAGGCAATGGATTGAGGGAAAAAAACACCCTTGACAGAGAAATCCCCCGAGACATACTGACAGATGGATATGGTGCGCTGCTGGCCATCGAGAATCTCAAATCTTCCATCTTCCAGCTTTGCCCAGTACATGACATTGAGCGGAAAACCGCTGGCTACACTCTTGATTACCGCGTTTCGATCATCTTCTCCATATATGAACTCGCGCTGGTAGGGTGGCCGGATAGTAGGGCCATTGAGACGCAAGGCCGCACCGTCATTCAGCTTGGATACTTCACTTCTTTTTCCACTGGCACTAACCTGGACTTGAAGGGGATATGTTTTTGTTGCCGCTCCAAACCATGTCTTCGTTATCCCCAAAATCTCGAACTGGTCAGGGTTGTACCTGTCCAGGAAGGTGATCGGCACGCCCATTACCCCTGCATAATCCATGGGAATGCTGTTGGTCTCGTCAACGTTTATTGCATCATAGTTGTCGTACTTCGGATGGGATTCCAGGTCGTACCGCTCCGACAGGTAAAGCTCCTCATGGCGCCTGTTGTGGTCAAGGTTGGTATACCACGCGGCATTGCCGAGCCTTCCCTTCACAATGCCGTCTACGATTCTATAGGCACTGCCCTCTTTTTTAGTTCCAACCAGTTCTGCCGCGTAGTCTGGCGGCACGTCAAACAGCATGTCCCGGCCTCCGGGATTGATGCCAAGCCATATCCTGTTCTCCCTGATCAATGGAAAGATATCCTTGTAGGTGATGGCGTTCTTGCTGCCGATGACGATGAATTTCCTGTCATGCTCCATAAGCTGGGCCATGTATTCCCGGAACAGCGAAAACGGAGGGTTGGTCACGACGATGTCGACCTGTTTCAGCAGCTCAATGCATTCATCGCTACGGAAATCCCCGTCACCTTCCAGCTCCGTAACGCCAATATCTTCTGCGTTGGGCACTGTATCTCCCTTGCGAAAACCATCGTACTCCAGCATGATCGCCCTTGCCTGGTCATGTTGTGAGAACATGTCCACTTGCCGGTTCCTGTAGCAGGTGGTGATCAGCTTCTTCAGTCTGAGATACCGGAAGTTGTAAGAAAAGTAGTGAAAGAAGTTGCTGACCCGTGGATCGTCGCAGTTGCAGTAAACAACCTTGTTCCTGAAGTGGGCCTTGTAGTGCTTCAGTTCGTTCTCGATATCCGGCAGCTGAGTGTAGAACTCGTCTTGGCCCGCCCGCCTGGCTTCATGCAGATTCTGGTTATAGGACATGGCTACTTTCCAATCCAACTTTATTCATGATCTCGTAGCCCTCCATATACTTGTAAAGCGTCGGACTCGAGATGTTCATCATGGCTACATCAGTCAGTCCGAAAAGGCGCCTCAACAATCTCGCCAGGCCTCTCAGCCGGGATTGCACGATCGATATCCGCTATTTGGCGTTGAATCAGAAGACAATTCAATGACAGCAAGACAACGATGCCAACTTGCCGCCCTGCCATATTCTGCCGGTGTTGCAT
>JAPYNK010000233.1 GCA_028285825.1 Arenicellales bacterium
TTCGTGAGGAAATATCCCTGTCGCCTGATTCATCTTTCGGATCAAGGTGGACTGGTTGCGAATTTCCCTTGGCCCATGTCGGGCACCCGTTCGATTTGTCACTCCTCCGTCAAACGGCACGCCAATCAGTCCGATATCGACACCCTGGAGATTCTCGACATACGGAGCACGCATGAAACTCGGTAGACCTGTATAACGGGGCCTCGTGATTGGATCTTCAAATTCAGGATAGTCGGTCATCCGCTGTTTTCCTGCCTTAATCGCTCTTATCGAACATTCCCGTATTCTGCCACAAGCACGGAGCTAGATGAGGGCGCATAATTTGTCTGCAAGTACACGAACAGCCTTACGTAGCTCGACCCCCGTCGATTACATCGATTTTGGATGGGTCGGCGTGGCGATGCCGCAAGCGATAGACTTCAGTACCGCCGGATAGGTTCTGAAAGCTCTTTTCCAGCTGATTTCTGTAATACTTCTACCTGTATCAGCATATTTTGTCCGATGTCGTGTCGAAGAATTCCAGATGGACTATCTCTGCCAGGCGTAGACTCAACCACCCAGCCTGCTTCTGACTGCGCCTGGCTCTCGGCATACGGGGATTCGGCTTCCCCTGCTTCACTTCAAACCCTCAAACAACCTTTCGTTGTAGACATCATTATCGATGCCTACAAGATTGATCTTGTCACGATCAGGATGTGACGGGTTCATCACGCAACAGTTCCAGCCTGAGGAAGCAGGAACCGTGCAGCTAGGCACTGCCATGAACAACGATACATTGGACTTCAGCCATTCGGACCCGAGCGATTGAGTCGTTTCGGGGTAGGGAAAGTCACGCCAGTCTTCATTCAGATGTTCAATACCGACAACTCTGGGATCAAACACGGAGTCATCGATCTCGTAAGTGCCCAGCCGCATTGTTTTGGGAATATGACGTGGACTGACAAGATAGTTTCCCATTTCCAGAAGCGCTATTGCCGGACTGGCAGCAAAGTAAACAACAGGATTACCGGGGCGGTTCCAGCGACCGCCATATTCGTAACTGATACCTACGCCAGACAAGTCATCCAGATATTTTTCCTTGGCGATTCTGTAAAGTAACACTAGCTAAATTCGCCTCGTTCAATCTTTGCAAGCGTGTTTTGGACAAGTCTTCGACCCTCGAAAGTGGTACACAACTCGATTGGCTTGCAACCAAGTGCAGCAATTGGACTGGAAATCCATTCCTCCGCAATATCCTTGTCCTCAAACACCTCACGGGCCAAAACGAAGATACGCAAAGCGTCCAGAATCTGCTCTCCCTGCAAGTCATTTAGCCTGTCTTTTTTATAGCGTCTGGAAAAATTGGAGTTGTTGCCACCCATCAATTTAACAAAAAAATCACGGTTGCCGATTTCTTCAACTGCCGTGCGCAACACATTGCCCGACACTCCCTGACGCACTTTCCGGATGAATGTACTGGAGTTGCGGAACACTTCCGTTTCAATTCCAAATACTTTACCGTCGGCCCCGGGATTGCGGGCCTTGCGATCTGCGCCCTGATCTTTTGAATGATCAGGGCCGGACTCCTTAATCCTGTGCTTCGCATGTTGACCAGGGACATTTACGGTATTCACTATTGCGGGGCCGACTTTTTTTGCAATGCCAGTGTTTTCTGATCGTGTGGACATGGTCAATCCTGATAGGCTGGTAAATCTTGAAAGCCAAATTATACATCATTTTGATGTATTCATTCGTCATATTTACGAATATATTTCGAATATCGGGTAGAAACACGGATGATTGTAGGGTGTGCTAGGCAATTTTCGGATCAGTATGCGACTTCAGGCTCTTTGCATGCAGGGTTTCGTTGGGAATCATGTACACAAATCCGAACCCATGACGAAGTGGGACAGTACCGGTTGCATGGTCAAGTTGTATTATGATTTCAGAGCATGAATGGTTGCCATTGGATAAACCGGAAGCAAACTTCAGCAAACCTCAACTTCATATCCAGCGAACTTGCGGAGATTGATTACTCCACAATCCATGATCAGGTACTGCCCCTTTATGCCCATCAATCTCCCGGAGATTTTGTGCTGCCTATCAAAATTGAGTGCAACAATTTTATCGGGATAGGTTTCGACCGGATAATTGATGGTAACCGGATCATCCTCCAGCAACTTCCATGTGAAATTCTCGTGAAGGACGTGCAGTTCTTCAAGTTCATGTTCGACTTTTTGATAGACCAATGCCCTGTATTCCCGCATATCGACTTCTTCCGGATTTCCTTTCAACATCTTTCTCCAGTTAGTCCGATCATTGAGACGTTTTCCGACTATCACTTCAATCAGTCCTGAATGAAGTCTGTTCTTTACCCTGAACATGGCGACCGCCTGTCTGGCTCCTTGATCTATCCATCGAGTCGGAATCTGATTCGAACGGGTAATGCCAACCTTGATTCCCGAAGTATTCGAAAGATAGACAACATGATCCTCCATACAGTGATTATCGGCCCACTCGTAGTCCCTGCATGTTCCATGGTGATAGTGACATGTTTCAGGCTTCAGGATGCACATGTCACACTCTGCAAGCGACCTGAAACAGGGGTAGCAGTAACCCTGATTGAAGGTTTTCCTTATTGCCCTGCCACATGCTATGCAATGGATGTTGCCGGTAAAACGAATCTCAAGATGACCCCCGACTCGGTCTGAGACAGGAAACAGGTTGTCGCCAACCGGAATCTGATATTGCGCATGATGCTGCAAATCGGACTTCATCTTCCGCAAAATGCCTGTCAATGGTTGATCATTCATCAGATCATGCATTCAATGAAAACGTCAAATCCACATCGCGGCAAATTTGCGCCCAAACCGTGCCTTTCATTATCAATCAGAATACCCACAAGAGTAGATTTCTTCATTTTATGCGAATCTCGGGCATTGCGATGCCGCATGTGATGTTCCCTGTTTTGAAGTGACCGCAAAAGACCAACCGGTGTTGTGGAGTGATAAAATTGGCACGTCATTATCTACTTCAACGCAATTATCCATGGATAGTACAGAATCAATCTCAAAACACTATCACTCGCTAGTGGAGCTGATCGGTGAAGATCCTGAACGAGACGGACTGAGGGGCACTCCCCTCAGGGCTGCAAGAGCACTCGAGCATCTGACCAGCGGCTACCATCAAAATCTTGATGAGGTCGTCAACAATGCCATCTTCGAATCGGACAATGATCAGATGGTGATTATCAAGAATATCGAACTCTATTCGCTGTGTGAACACCACCTTTTGCCATTCGTAGGAAAGTGCCATATTGCCTACCTCCCGGCAGGACGAGTGATCGGTCTATCCAAAATGGCACGCATCACCGACATGTACGCCCGTCGACTGCAGATTCAGGAAAATCTGACAGAACAAATTGCCAAGGCCATCGAACAGGTGACGGATGCGCGAGGAGTGGGGGTGATTATCGAGGCAAAGCATTTCTGCATGATGATGAGAGGCGTTGAAAAGCAGAATTCCCTCATGAAAACCTCAATGATGCTGGGCACATTCAGAAACGACTATCGAACTCGCACCGAGTTCCTCAACCTAGTCACCGATTAGCGATTTCCGGTCCATCAAAAGACCCGAAAAACCGATATGGATTTATGGGAAAAAATAATCATTGGCATTGTGATGATTCTGGCATTGCTGTGGTTTCTGCCCGGTACGCGGAACATGATTGAAGCCAGCAAGGATGCACCCAAGGATTGGAAGGGGTTTCTGATACCGATGGGTGGCGTCATCCTGTTCATCGTGTTTTTGGTACTCACGCTGTAGGCTGATTGGTGGATCATTCGATTGCCGTTGATCTGAAACAAGTAATGGTATGAGGAATAAGCGAAATCCGCAAATACATAATAAACTCAAACAGGAGAAGCACCGCCCGACAGGGAATGAATGTAACAGGCATCATTCATTCTTGCAACGATCGAAGCACGCATCAAGCCGGCCGGTGTTCCTCGATTCAGGATTTTCCGGTCTGCGCAGGACGAGGATCGCCTGCCCCGAAAAAAGAGGATCCTTTCCAGCTGATATCCTCTGTAGACAATTGTACTGTCGGACGGGATGGCCGCTCACCCAGATTACCCCGGGCCATGCGGAATTTTATTGTGGATCAATTTTCGAGGGAAAGTGAATCGCAAGGGGAAAGCCAGGGATAAAGCAATACGAATATTTTCCCCAATACGGAAATTCGGGGTGTCGGCAAAGGCACTGCTGGGAACGCCCTGCAGTTCCTTTGACAATCAACTGCGGAAAACTGACGAGGCAAAGCCGGAGTTTTTGATGCGGTTTTCCCGATACGGCTTTTGATGAAACGTCGAGATCTATTGATCGGAGCTGCCGGAGGCACGGTAACTGCCGCTGCCGTTACTTTATCCGGTTGTACCGACGACAAGGCCGCCAAGCAGGCACAGGAAGAAGCTTCACGGCTGAAAACCGAACTTGAACTTGCCCAGGCGGAAATTGAACAGTTGAAGCAGGCTGCCGTCGAAGCCCCTGCCGTTGTACCTGAACGCGTGGAAATCGCCATCGTCTCAACCTGGCCCAGAGACTTTCCGGGTCTCGGCACCGGCGCTCAGCGTTTTGCTGATCGCCTGACTACCATGAGCGAAGGACGATTTGTCGTTGAATACTTCTCAGCTGGAGAGAGAGTCGGTGCATTTGACTCTTTTGATGAAGTCGCTTCGGGCAATGCTCAAATCTACCACGGAGCTGACTATTACTGGAAAGGCAAACATCCCGGATGGGCGTACTTCACGGCAGTTCCCTTTGGTCTAACCTACACCGAGATCAATGCATGGATCCGGTTTGGCGGAGGGCAGGAACTGTGGGATGAACTGGCTGCCGAGTATGGCCTGAAAAACATGATGTGTGGCAA
>JAPYNK010000234.1 GCA_028285825.1 Arenicellales bacterium
AGCTGACCTTTCCTTTGTTTCCTTGCCGCCCTTGTATTTCCGGAAAACCGTTTCCGTGTTGAATTTGCTGTCCAGTCAGTCACCGAGCGTCTGGTAAGTGGTCACATCGATACCATCATCGGCTTGCTGACTAATTTGTTCTGCTCGACTGGCATTTCGGGTCTGCATCCTCGTTTTCAAGAAAATGCAGGAGACCCGATGATGTCCTGTTTATCAACGCCTCCGAGCATTTTGAAAGAAGCGAACGATAAAACCTGCTTGCCGACGGACATGCCGAGAAGATCATCGACACTTGCCAGGAGCATCTCGAAAGACTTAGAGCGATCCGCCAGACGCATGGAGATGAAAGATATTGCAGCCAACGACTTCAAACTGAATATCTTCCGCCATGCCGGCAAGGCCAAGGCGGAAGCCACCATTGACATTATCCGAGCATGATTGACCCGAGTGCGAAGATCGTATTCGTGCATAAATCCGAGCCCATCGGTAAGCAGGCAGCTACTCAGAACACGAATCCACAACAGAAACGGTCAATTTCGCCCAGATTAAATGCTATAGTAAAACCTTGTCGTAAATTGTGCAGGGGTATTTCGATGCTCGTAAAATTAACAACAACAAATCAATTGACTAGGACTGTGCTAGATACGAATGTCCTGATTTCGACATTGGTGTTTCAGTCAGGTGCACAGTCATGGTTACGCAGGGCATGGACATCTAGACGCATTTTACCGTTGGCAAGTTATGAGACAGTGATGGAGTTGTTGAGGGTACTCGCATATCCGAAGTTTGCATTGAGTGTCGATAAAAATATGAACTGTTAGAGGACTACCTGTCGTTCTGTGAGACCGTTGTTTTACCTACGCCACCGCCCATCGTGCCCAAATGTCGCGACCCATTTGATCAACCATTCCTAGAGTTGGCTATTGCCGGTCATGCTGGAGCACTCGTAACCGGCGATACTGACATTCTTGAACTTGCAAACAAGTTTTCTGCCCCAGTAATGTCTCCAGCAAGATTCAAACAGGTGCTGAACAACCAACCCATAAAACCAGGATAAAATTCTCACCATTTGTTCGAAACTACATCCCCCGCATACAACATTCAGTCATAACTCTGCCAACCTCGAAAGTCTTTGCCGTGCAATAAGTACTGGAGAATTAGCCATGTTCTGGCAGGGACTCCACTTCCCCAGAGAAATGCTGTTTCCCGGGTACACATAGGCAACTGATCCTTGCCATCCCGGGTGGTTTTTGGGTAGCCCCGCAATTTTGGCCCAGCTTCAACATGGATGGACAATGCAGCTGCCGGGTCGACTGCAGGTCAGTTTTTCATGTCAGGCGGGTGATTTGATCTGGTAACAATGAACGTTTATCAAAGCAGACTTGAGGGGTCTCCACGGTAGATATTCTTGATGTGCCACACCAGATACTGCCGGTTTGGATGATCGTTTTTCACATTGGGCAAGACGCGAAGAGTGTCTGCATCATAGCGTCCCAGCATTTCATCATCACCTTGTCCGGAAAACAGATCGGACACCTTGACCTTGTAAACATCTGGCGAGATGGTAAAAGCACCAGCATCAAATAGTTCGTGATGGATAGCACATAAGGCCAGACCGTTTGAAACCTTTGCAGGCCCATCATACTGGTGCCATTTGATATGGGCTGCCTCAAGTCCGATGGGTTTTTCGTCCATACGGATTGAAAATCGGCAAACCGCACATTGATTTTCATATGCTTTAATGACTTCTTTCGGAAATTTTGGATCGCGCCAGTGCCGTCTAAACCACTGGAATTTTTTGCTGGTATTCGGTTCATTGTCGTCCGCCACCCCGATATCGGATTCTATATCTATGCCAGCTGTCTCAAGTATTTGTTCGTGCAGGGAACTGGGATAGCGGAGATCCAGTATTTCCTGAGCCACAGACATGGCAATGTCGGGATTATTTGAAAAAAGCTCATAGTCTTCCTGGGTAAGTCCACCATGCATCTCGGCAAGTGTCTTTTTCCCTGGTACCCCAGAATTAGGCAAATTCTCACTTTCTGTAGATTCTAATTCCCATATGCCATCATTTTGAAGATGCCAGAATGGTAATTCTGGTTTCAGTGTCTTTGCATAGGGGGCATATCGTTTTAACAATGGTTCTAGTGCTTTTTTCACGTGTTCGTAAGGAATCATGCGATCCTTACCTTTGAGACATTGCCCAATCGCAAACAATAGCAATAGATATTTATGAGGGGCCTTGATTCCGTCACTGAGTGTTGCGGTATTCAACTTGGTGAATCGCTGGAACAGCTCTTCAGGGCGCATTATTTCAGCTCTGCCGTGCTTTTTTCGCATTGTGAGCGAGGAGTAATCCCAATGTCGGTGCGTTATTTCCAAATGTCAAACTAGGCGGGCAGGCCACTGTAGTTCTTCGATTCCTTCAGCAGCTAAAAAGGTGCTGTCAATGTCCGTTTCAAACGGTGATTCGAGATTTGAGGTAAAGTAGATTCGCTGAAATCGATTACCACGATAACCTAAATACTATCTTGTTTTTTGATGTTCGGCACCGCGTTCCTTATTCTCGTAATCATGAACAGCGAGTATTGATCCGTTTTTCAGGAAACGGGCAATCAGCCCCGAATCCTTGGGCAGTCTCAAGTTTAGTCGGTATGCTGACCCGGTTCATTCAGCTTCGATCATATTCTGTATTTACGTGAGCGAGGTCTGTCCTTGAAATTCAGTCGAGGATTGGTCTATGGTCATTGCTACAGCATGTCCCTTCAACGCTCCGCCTGATTCCGAAATCTTTCCAGAAAGACATCCATTTCAGCCTATGGCCGCCTTTGCCCTCTGACGAATTTCATCAGACTTGGAATACCCGGTTCATAACAAAGTAATGGGTCTCTCTTTTCGATTTCGCTTAGAACAGAAATTTTCCAGACATAGCCGATATGCAGTAACTTCTGCATGTTTTCCTGAACCGTTTCATGGTTAGCCGGCTCGCCCAGTTTTTTCAAGGATAGCCGGACCAGGTCTTCTAATTCCTGAATCGGGAGGGGTTGATTGCCGTTTTCCGCAAAGGCACCGCCAATGTCGATAGCCAATGGCACTAGCCCCATCATGTTCAATTCATCGAAGCGGTGTATATATATGCTTGAACATTTGGCAATCGCCATATCTTCAACTTCTGTGAGGGTTTCCAGGGTTACTTCCCGATCACCCGTCCTTACCAATTGATCGGCAATGCAGCTCCCCCATATCTGGATAAAGTAGGGATAGCATTGAGAACGGCCGGTCACTTCCATTGAAACTTCTTCAGAGCATGCCACCTGACATGATTCCAAAGGTGTCGTCAGTGCTTTCCGGGCATCCTTTTCTGAGAGGCGGCCTAGAGGAAATATGCTGCTTTTATCCCAGAAGGTTGCACTGGACTGGTTCAGTACAGTCTGAAGATTCGGGGTGCCTGCCAGCACCAGGAAAAACGGACATCTCTCTGCGCGGACATTCTGGCTCGCATTCAGAAGAATCTGTCCGATATCAGGTTGCAGCGAGTGTGCTTCATCGATGATCAAAATGAAGGGTTTCCTTTTGCCTTTCTCCCGCAATAAATCTTCGAGCGCAAGCATCTCTTTAGAGTTCTTCAGGCTTGCTTTCACTGAGGCCATGCCGATATTTGCCGAAGCGGTGAAATCATCGAACATGCGCTCAAACAGTTTCAGGGCTTTCTTGATCAGGTTTTGATCATTGCCTACGATCAGGCCAACCAGCTGGGCGAGATCCTTGAATTGTGAGGGCGTGACCCATAGAATTTCCAGCTTGTCTCCAGCCTCTTTCTGGACTGCTTCCTGCAAATACCGAAGCAATGCCGTTTTACCATTGCCGCGAGGACCGTAGATGATCATATTTTGATCCGCAGGATATTTCTGTATCAAGAGATCAACACAGTCCTGGAAATTTTTCCTTTCTGGCTCCCGTCCAGCAAGATATGGTGGAATTCTCCCATCTCCGGCATGAAACAGATTCTTTAGTTTTATGTCGGGATTGATCACCGTAATTCTGCTTTTTCGGTAAATCTGTCCATTTATTTCGTTGCCACTAATCCAAACTTTCTAATTTCTATGCAAGAACCATTATCTTCAGGATTGCTAATTTCCATGACCGCTACCGAGTATAACAGAACGGCAAATATGACTCCGCAGTGCTGTGGAGGTGAAGTTGTTCCACATGGATTTTCCCTTGCAGTTCATGAGTCGGACTATAATGGATTTTTGAATTGTGGGCACGAATTCCCAATCTGCCAGAGACACAACCAATCATGAGTTCATGCGAGCGAATCAATCAGGACAGAATTATCTTGTATGCCCTTTGCAAGAGTTTCATGAGTAAGGGCTCATTCATAATGCGTAGCCCAGCACCAACGCTTCCATTTTCGGCAATGTGCTCATTGATTCTATAATTTATTCTGCAAGACATCGCTTCGAGTTACGGGGAATACAGGTTTCAAGCATGATTATGGACGGACACGGCAAGTTTGAAGAGATCCGGGAGGGGGTGAGGAAACTCTGCTCAGACTTTGGGTCCGAGTATTGGCAACGCTGTGATCGGGAACGTGCTTATCCAGCAGAATTTGTCAGTGCCCTGACTCAGTCCGGTTACCTTGCTGCCCTTGTTCCCGAGCAGTATGGCGGTGTAGGTTTGTCGATGGAAGCCGCCAGTGTGATTTTGGAGGAAATCCACCATTCAGGTGGAAATGCAGGTGCATGCCATGCCCAGATGTACACAATGGGAACAATCCTGAGACATGGTTCGGATGGGCAGAAAGCCCGTTACCTGCCCGGGATTGCTGATGGCTCGATTCGACTGCAGGCCTTCGGCATAAGCGAGCCTGAAAGTGGCACCGACACTTCCTCACTGAGAACCACAGCTACTCTCAAAGACGGCACATATACCATCAATGGTCAGAAAATCTGGACTTCACGTGCCGAACACACCGACTTGATGCTATTGTTGTGTCGCTCCACTCCGATCAATCAGGTAAAGAAAAAATCAGATGGCTTATCGGTATTTCTTGTAGATATGCGAACTATCCCGGAAGATTACCTGCAAATAAGACCGATTCGGACCATGATGAATCATGCGACTACCGAGGTGTTTTTTGACAATATGCCGGTACCGGGGGATGCCCTGATTGGGGAAGAAGGCAAGGGATTTAGATATATTCTATCCGGCATGAATGCAGAGCGGATTCTCATTGCCGCAGAATGCATAGGTGATGCCAAGTGGTTCATTGACAGGGCGGTCTCCTATGCCAATAGCCGTACCGTATTTGGCAGACCCATCGGCCAAAACCAGGGCATACAGTTTCCGATTGCCAGGGCTTATGCCGGGATGCGGGCTGCCGAACTGATGCTGAAAGAAGCATCGCGTCGCTATGATGCCGGAGAAAATCCAGGCGAAGAGGCGAATCTTGCCAAGTTACTCGCCGCGGATGCTTCATGGCAAGCGGCTGAAGCCTGCCTGCAAACACATGGCGGTTTCGGGTTTGCAGAGGAATTTGATGTGGAACGAAAGTATCGGGAAACCCGGCTCTATCAGATAGCGCCAATTTCCACGAATTTGATCTTAAGCTATCTTGCCGAACATGTTCTGGGCATGCCCAGATCCTATTGACTTGCTTGGAGCAATGCATGAATCCTGTGTTTCAGCGGGTATCAGCCTTTCTCTCGCCAAAAAATCGACAGATGAAAGAACAGCTTCAGATGTTATAGTCATGATCTTGAAAACATTTGAATCCAGCGACAAATGAGCAAGTCAAAGCCCGAGATTGAGCGATTTGATGATCGACTGTCCAGGGTCTACGATCCAGGGGGAGACAAGGCCAAACTGTACGATGAATGGGCCAATACCTATGACGAAGACTTGTTGAATGATCTTGGTTATGTTGCCCATTCAGAGGTAGGATCAATTTTCACTGAATGGGTTACGGACACCTCAACTGCAATTCTTGATGTCGCCTGCGGTACCGGCCTGGTAGGTCAGTTTTTAAGGCAGCGTGGTTATGAAAGAATAGACGGTGTCGACTTTTCTGAAGGGATGCTGGACCTGGTCCAGTCACGCCACATCTATCAGAAAACATGGCAGCATGACTTTACCAGGCCGGCAAATATCGACAAACTCTATGAGGCATTAATTTGTGTCGGCCTGTTTTCCTATAACGTGCCCAGGATTTCAGATATGCATAACGTCGTCAATTGTGTCGAGCCCGGTGGACTATGCGTGATATCCGTGAATGGCGCAGCCTGGACTGAGCTTGAATTCGAACCCATGGTTCACCAGGAAGCAAGTGACCATAATTTCACGATCAGTGATATCCGTGAAACGGGATATATCCGGAACCAAAATATTGACGCCAGAGTATTGGTCATTCAACGCGACCCCTGATTTAACAGATATGGGTTGCTACGATGGTTCAAGGGTGACCGGGCTTAGTTTCGAGCAAGTTTTGATGTTTCATGAAAATACTTCTCGTGATTGATGTATTTCGCTGCAATATCCCCCTGTCGGTCAACCTTGGTGTCAGGAGTGAATTCAAGGATTTAGTCCATTTGGGCTGCATGAATCACTGATGTCTGCCAGCAATCCAATCATTGCTATCCTCCTCCAATTAGTGATACCTTTGGTTTTCACCAGCCTCTGCAATAGATTCCAGGTGCTGACAAGGGGGAAGGGGGATTGCCGGTCATGATATTCGGTTTCCTGCCTGCTTGAACCCGGCACTGATTAATCCCGTCAAGA
>JAPYNK010000235.1 GCA_028285825.1 Arenicellales bacterium
TGGACTTTGTCTTCACTACAGGTACAAGCTATCCGTGGCAATTGAATTTTCTCATGCGATTGAGAGCGATCTGTTTGGGATTTTTTGCTATAGTTTCGAGCAATTCGGATCGGCAGGTGCGGAATGTTGTAAAAGCCGACTGAAAAATAGTTTACAGGTACTGTTTGACAAATCCTGGATTGCACGTTTGCGGCATGAGATTATTTCGCTTCACCAGTCAGTATATACCCTGAGCAACAGCACTTAATTGTCTAAACCGTCATGGAAGATGATGAAACAGTTATGGTATTGCGGGTTCGGCATCGTCACGAAAACTGGCCGGAACAATCAAAAAATAGCGTAAAGACAGTTCTCCTATGGCATCAGATTTTCCAGGCAAGGACAGTTTCGCACCTTTAAGGACAGGGAAAAACCAAGATACGGATAATCCCATTTTGTTGGATAATACATGCATGAATACACGTAGAAGATTAATATCCAGATCCGCCTTTTTATTGCTACTCGTCAACGTGCTTGCAATATCCGCCTCCCAGGCACAGCAAACTCTGGTGACGGTTGATCCCGTCGTACGTCAGAACTATACCAACACCATTCCAATTCTGGGTAGACTGGTTACCGTTCAGGCCGGAACAGTAGCTGCTCAAATCGCGGGGGCGGTCAGGGAAATTCATGTCCGTGTCGGCGACAGGGTCAAACAACGGCAAACTGTGGTCACGATTAGTGACCGTTCCGCGCGTCTTCGCAAACAGCTACTGGAAATACAGCGCAAGGAAGTAGAAGCCAGAATTGCGGTGGTTGAGGCGCAGCTCGAACTGGCAAAACAGGAAGTGAATCGACTCAGCGTACTGACATCCTCGGCAGCGGTTAGCCAATCGCAAATCGATGATGCGATTCAACAGCAGAATATCGTTGCTGCCCGTGTTCTGGAGGCAAAAGCCGCCTTGAACAGTGCCGACGCACAGATCAGCCTGATTGATCTGGAATTGAACTATACCCGGGTAATTGCCCCGTACGACGGAACCGTTATCGAAAAATTCACGGAGGTTGGAAGCTATCTCCAGCAAGGGCAGCCGGTAATCCGACTGGTTGCCGATGGCGACCTTGAACTCGAAGCCGATGTTCCGGCTGATCGTCTTGAGGGCTTGACTGCTGGGAGGATGGTGCAGATAACCTTCGATGATGACAGTCAACATCAGGCCAGTGTTCGGGCAGTTGTGCCTGAAGAGAATCCAAGAACCCGAACCAGAAGAGTCCGCTTCTCCCTGGCCTTGGCAGACAATGCACCCGCCTTGGCGGTCGATCAGGGAGTTACAGTGCTGATCCCTGCCGGAGCCGAGCGCGAGATCAGCTCCGTTCACAAGGATGCGGTGATTCATGGCGGGCAGGGCAGCATCGTTTATGTCGTTAAGGAAGGAATTGCCAAGCTGCGTCCCGTGCAGCTCGGATCCTCAATTGGCAATCGACTGGAAGTACTTCAGGGATTGACAGAAGGTGATCTCGTTGTGATACGAGGTAACGAACGCCTTCGCCCCGATCAACCCGTTTCACTGGCTGGGAACTCTTCCTGATTATTCCCGGCAGCGTCCCGTGCAACTCATTCAAGGATCAATCAAGCGACCCATTGCGGTAATCGCTGCCGTCATGCTGGTCGTGTTGTTTGGTCTGGTGGCGTTGACCACCATACCCATACAACTGGCACCGGACGTAAACCGTCCCGTGATCACGGTCACGACAAACTGGTTTGGAGCGGCCCCGGCCGAAGTCGAACGTGAAATACTTATTCCGCAACAGGATGAACTGGCTGGAATCGAAGGGCTCACCGACATGACCAGTAATGCCAATTCAGGTCGTGCACGAATTACCCTGGAGTTCAAGATCGGTACAAACATGGATCGGGCGCTGCTGCTGGTCTCAAATCGACTGGACCGGGTTCCGGAATATCCGGAAGAAGCGGATCAGCCGACCCTGGATACCGCCGGCAGTGAAGACAATGCCATCGCATGGCTGATTTTCACCAGACAGCCTGGGAATAACCGGCCGATACACGAGTATAGCGATTACATTCGCGACAATGTCAAGGAAAGACTTGAACGGGTACCCGGTGTTGGGCGAGTCAATTTTTACGGCGAGAGCGAGCGGCAGATTCACGTCATCATTGAACCATCCACACTGGCAAGCTATGGCCTGACCATTGCGGATATCCGCCGTTCCCTGCAATTGTCAAATATTTCGCTCGGTGCCGGTGATATCAATGAAGGTAAACGACGCTATGTGGTTCGCACCGAAGGGGAACTGAAATCTCTGGACGCCGTTCGCCGGGTATTGATCCGTAAAGCCGGGGATGACGTGAACGTGCGGACCGCTCTGGGCGATCTTGCCACGGTTCAATTCGGGTATCAGGATCCTTCGGCAACTATCCGCCAGCTTGGCCGTGCCGCACTTGCCATGAGTACAACCCGTCAGACTGGCTCAAACGTGATTGAAACCATGGCCGGCATCCGAGAAGCTGTTGAAGAGCTGAATCAAGCAGTCATACCGCAGGCAGGACTCGAATTAAACCAGGTCTATGACGAGACGGTATACATCAATTCCGCAATAGATCTCGTAAAGCAGAATATCTGGGTGGGTGGGGCCCTTGCGGTTCTGATCCTGTTGATTTTCCTGCGCTCGTTACGTGCAACCATTATCGTTTCGCTGGCGATTCCGGTTTCCGTGATTGGCGCATTTGTTGCAATGGCCGCAATGGGGCGCTCCCTGAACGTCATTTCCCTGGCCGGCATCGCATTTGCGGTCGGCATGGTGGTGGATGCGGCAATCGTAGTGCTCGAAAACATCTACCGTCACAAGGAAGAGGGGTACAGCAACAATGAATCTGCCTATCGCGGTGCCAATCAGGTCTGGGGGGCGGTGCTCGTTTCAGCTCTGACCACCGTTATGGTCTTCATCCCAATTCTGGTCATGGAACTGGAAGCAGGTCAACTGTTTCGGGATATCGCCGTTGCCATTTCCGTTGCCGTGGTTCTCTCGCTGGTCGTATCGATTACCGTTATCCCAGCTCTGTCGAGCAAACTGCTGTCAAACAAGATGAACCAGGATGGAAAACCCAGACGCATTCGACTGTTCCTGATCGATTCTCTGGCGGGATTGTTTTCCTCGGCGATCATGGCTTTCGCAAAACTTGTCGTCAAAAGTCGAGTTGTTGCCTTGTTGATTGCAGTCAGCGTCACAACGGGTGCCGTGTATTTCAGCTACCAGTTCCTGCCGAAGCTGGAATATCTTCCGGAAGGCAATCGCAATCTGTTGTTTGGCATTGTCATACCGCCACCTGGCTATAATCTGGATACGACGACCGAGATTGCCAACGGAATTGAGCAGGAAATCAGCCATTTGTGGGTTTCCGATGACGTACAGCCAGTGAACGAGGACATGGACAAGCCGCCTGCATTGGGACAACTCGTATCGCTTGTCGGCCAAATGTGGAGTAACTGGACTGATGACGGCAGGACAGGAGAGTCATCTGTCGAGACGGACCCACCGTTGATCGAACGATTCTTCTTTGTAGCCACGCAATCACGGACCTTCATTGGTGCGATAGCCGAAGATCCATCACGAGTCGCCGAACTGAAGCCCGTACTGAGTGCGCCGGTATTCCGAGAACCCGGCACATTTGGATTTATTAGCCAACCCTCGATTTTCGGACGGGGAATTGGCGGAGGACGCAAGATTGATCTCGATATCTCCGGCAATGAACTGGATACCGTGCTGGAAGTTGCCAATCGGGCTTTCTTTAAAATCATCCCGCTATTTCCGAGGGAGCAGGGCCATGAATGGAGACCTGTACCAGGGCTGGAACTCGGTGCTCCCGAAGTCAGGGTCATTCCCGATCGTGTCCGTTTGAACGAAAGTGGAATCAGTGCCCAGGACCTGGCCTTGACCGTCGATACATTCAATGATGGCTTGCGTGCAACCCAGTCAACTGTAGACGGCAAAATGACGGACATACTGATAAAGGGGGGGACCGAAGGCGTCAATAACACGCAAGGGATCGGCAATCTGCCAATTGTGACTTCCACGGGCCACGTCATACCGGTCAGCTCTGTCGCAGATGTCATTCTTACCTCCGGCCCTACCCAAATCCGGCACCGTGAACGCTTGCGTACGGTGACTCTCGAGGTACGTCCTCAGGCAGAGTTGCCGCTGGAAGCCGCGATTGACACAATTCGCGCGGAAGTGATCAATGCTTTGGAAGCCGAAGGCCTGCCGCCGGGTGTCCGTCTTAGAATTTCGGGCACTGCCGACAAGCTTGATCAGACTCGTGCTGCGATGGCGGTCAATCTGGCACTTGCCCTGGTTATCGTATTTCTGGTGATGGCAGTGTTGTTTGAAAGTTTCGTCTATCCACTGATCATCATGATTTCGGTACCAATAGCCGCAGCGGGAGGTGTTGCTGGCTTGGCCTTGCTGAATCTCTACACCTATCAGGCATTGGATATGCTGACGATGCTCGGGTTCGTGATTCTGGTGGGTATTGTGGTCAATAATGCCATTCTTCTGGTACACCAGACCCTGCACCTGATCCGTGTAGAAGGCATGACGCCCGGGCAGGCAATACCACGGGCGACGCAAAATCGTATCCGCCCCATCTTCATGTCTACCTTAACGTCCGTATTCGGAATGCTTCCGCTGGTGTTTTTTCCGGGCGCGGGATCCGAACTCTATCGTGGCTTGGGATCGGTTGTGGTTGGCGGTCTTTCATTATCTGCCATTATCACCCTGTTGCTCGTACCGCCAATGATGTCGCTGTTGGTCGCTCCACTGGAAGCCAGGCGCTCCCGTCGTCTTGCCACAACAAAATTTGCCGAAGCGTGATACCCGCTCCTGCCGATCAGGCAACCGGATATTTGTTTCGATTCGATGATGAGGCCAAGTAAAAGACAATCGAGAAAGTCGAAAATACTGCAGCCATCAGGAAAGCCAAAGCGAGATCAATTTCACCGACCAGGCCGGCAACCAATGCTCCCAAGGCCCCAACACCATCAAGTACTGAAAACACGACCCCCAGAGTTGTTGATTCCGATTGTTGCGATAACTCCACAGCGGCAGCAAGAATAATTGGCCTGACTGCTGTCAGTAATGAAGCGGCACAGATCAGGGAAATCATGAACGGAAAAAATGCTTCGAACCCGGCCGCGCAGGCCGCAAATACTGTTGCCAACAACAAGGTGATGATGATTGGCCGGGACCGACCGACCCTGTCTGACAATTTGCCAATGAACGGTTGAAACATGGTTCCAATAACCAGCATCGAAGCGAACAGCACGGATGAATTGAAAACACTCATTTCATAGCGTTGCTGGAGCGTCAGTGGTGTCATCGACAATATCGCGAACAAGGACATGTTGTAGAGCACCATCATGCCGATCATCATCAAGCCGCGGTGCGTGAGCCAAACCTGCAAGACCTGAGTGAGTTTTCCCATTTGAGTCGACTGTCGAGATACGGATGTTATTCGTGGTCCCATGACAATAAACAACAGTCCCATCAGGAAGGCAGGAATTGTGATCATCTGCAGGGAACTCTGCCAGTCGAAGTAAGTCAATAGCACACCGATCGAGATTGGCGCGAGAATTTCAGCCCCTACGCTGCCGCCCATCGCATGGATGCCCAGTACCTGGGCACGTCGCCTGGGCATGGTCTTGACCAGAACTCCGGTTGCGACCGGATGCCAGAAAGCATCGCCCATAACCCCAATGGCCAGAAACATGGTGATCAGCCAGAATCCGGGCACTAGGGTAGACAGGAAATAGCCGATTGCGACCCACCAGAATGAAATCAGCAGCAGCAGACCGCTGTTGCGGGTGTGATCGGCGATGATTCCTGCTGGCACATACGTAAATCCTGCAGCAATGCCATTGACGGCGATGATCAACCCCACTTCAGCAGGTCCAAGGCCCATACTCGCTGCTATTGCCGGAGCAATGAGCCAGATCGTGCCGGCTACCCAGTCATTGACTAAATGGCCGGTTGCAAGGGTGCCGAGCAGAAACCGGTTGTTTCGAACTGCTCCGGGCTGATCGGGATCGACCAACCCCGGTTGGGGCCGGGTATCAGATGACATCAAAGTACTGTGAGTGAATGCAGGTCAAGGCTGGCATGACTGCATTTCAGGGACCGATCACTCAAGCGCGAGGACGTAAATTCTGAGGATCCCAAACCGGATCCGCCAATACCGTTGCCTTTCTCATGTCACCAATCAACAGTACCTCAAACTCGCAACCGGGCTGACTGTATTGTGGGTCAACATAGGCAAAACCCAGACTCTTCCCGGTCGTATGACCATACCCGCCCGATGTTGTAACCCCGATTGTTTGCCCGTCAACCAGAACCGCTTCACCACCGACTACATCATTATCCCCTTCTTCAACCTCAAAATACGCCAATGACGTCGAAATTCCATTGTCTTCAATATCCAGGGTACCCTGCCTGCCGCGGAAATCATCCTTGTTGCGGCGAAAAAAGCGCATCAACCCCGCTTCCACCATCGAAATTTCATTCGTCATTTCGGCCCCCCACCCTTTATAGGCTTTTTCCATTCTTAGGGAATTCAGGGCATAGCTGCCAAAATCTACAATGCCATATTCTTCACCGGCCGCGCAGATTGCTTCATACACTTCCACAAGATCGGCATTCCGGCAATGCAGCTCCCAACCCAGATCACCGGAATAGCTGACTCGCAAGGCCCTGACTTCCCTGCCCTGGACATCAATGGTTTTTCCCGATAGCCACGGGAAATCGGCATTGCAAAGACTCTCACCGGTCACGGCAGAGAGCACCTTGCGAGATTGTGGACCAGCAAGCAGCAGTGCCCCCCATTCATTGGTCACATTTGCAATGCGAACATCTTCCTGATCACCGATCCCCTGATTCAGGATCGACAGATCACGTTCTTCGCTGGTTGCGCCTGAGAGCACATAATAGAAATTTTCATGCAGGCGCGTTACCGTTGACTCGCCATTCAGTCGTCCATTCTCGGCGAGGTAGTGCGTGAGCACGATGCCGGAGCCCCCGGGCATTCGGTTGGCGCTGATTCGATTCAACATGGTCTCTGCATCTATACCGGAAATGTCGTATTTGGCAAACGTGGACAATTCCATAATTCCGACCCTCTCACGAACCGCCCTGCATTCTTTCGCGACTATGCTGAAGGTATTGCTATGCCGAAACCCGACTTGTTCTTCCTGTCCATCCAGAGAAAACCATTTGGCTCTTTCCCAACCATTGATTTCGGTATAGACAGCACCCTTCTCTTTCAACCTGTCGTACAGAGGCGTCGTTCGAAACTTGCGGCCGGCCGGCCTTTCTTCACCAGGAAGGTGTAGCTTGTACATGTGTTCATAGTCTTCGTGAGATTTTTCCTTGGTGTATTGCCCTGGAGCAAACTCACTGAACCGCCGGGGGTCGATGCCTGCCATATTGATTTCAGCATCACCATAGACCATCCATTGTGCCAGATACTTGCCACATCCGGCTCCCGAGGCGATGCCGATGGATGCGCCGTTGCAGTGCCAGAAATTCTGTAATCCAGATGCAGGGCCGATGAAGGGATTGCTGTCCGGCGTATGGGGAATTGCACCACAGACTATGCGCTTGATGCCAAGCTGTTCCCACATCGGTACCCGTTCCATGACCCTTTCGATAAAAGGCATGATATTGTCCATTTCCGGATCAAACAGTTCATTTTCAGACTCCCATTCCGGCCAGCCTCCCCGATGGGCCCAGCATTCTTCTGAATTCATCGTTTCGTAAATTCCGATCAATGCAGACTTTTGCTCCTGGCGATAGTAGGATGATGGATACGGATCCCGGATTACCGGCATTTCTCGATCGGCATGCAAAAACTCCTGAACGCTCTCGGTAACAATATAGGTATGCTTCATGTTAATCATGGGCAAGTCAGTCCCGACCATTTTTGACACCTCTCGCGCATAACAGCCCGCTGCATTCACCACATGTTCCGCAATTACCGTTCCTTTTTCCGTCAGGATTTGCCATTCACCTGATGGACGTGAATGAATATCCAGCACCCGATTTCGGGTCGATATTCGAACTCCATGCATGCGGGCCCCCTTTGCCATGGCATTGCAGACCCCCGCCGGGTCCACATGTCCATCGGCGTGAGTCCAGGCACCGGCAAGCACGCCCTCGAGATTGACGTACGGAACGAGTGACTTGATTTTATCCGGATCAATAATCTCGCAGTCGTAGCCGATCAATCTGCCAATTCCCGCAACACGATGAAACCATTCCACTTCAGCCGGCTGATAGGCAAAGCGAATGCCTCCACACCCATGCCAACTGACATACTGGCCAGTCAATTCCTCGAGTCTAGGATAAAGATTGACCCCATAGTCATGGATCTTGGCCATGTTGTAGTCGGCAATGAAGTTTGGACATTGTCCTGCAGCATGCCATGTCGAACCCGAAGTCAGCTCTCCTTTTTCGATTAACAGACAATCTGTCCATCCTTCCAAAGCCAGGTGGTAGGCAAGTCCCGCCCCCATGACGCCACCGCCAATAATTGCCACCTTGGCTTGAGATGGAAAATTCTGATCGCTCATAGATTCACTCCTTCATGTAGCATTGCGGTTGTTTAAACCCCGGGACGCATTTTTTCTTTTGGCAGGAGGATCTCGAATTGCTCGCGTACATGCTCATCCAGCTCATCGGGAACATGTTTCGGAAAATAGGTATCCAGCACTTCCTGCACTCTCTCTCTGGCTGGTTCATTGACATTTTTTGAACCAAGCTCCATCCACTCGGCGGGGGTCAAGCGATTGCCGACCTCCGGATAGACATAGTCAGACTGCATTCGGGAGAGGGTTGCTTCATGACCCAGAAAATGTTCCGGACCATTCAGGCAGACATCGGCAATTGTCTCGAGTGCCAGATTGTCATCATCAATTTCAATACCCCGAACGCTACGGTTGATTGCTCCCAGCATGTCGTTGTCAATCACGGCACTTTCAAATCCAAAGCCAAGCAGGCTGGCCTGCATGCCGGCTGATTCGTAAACCAGGTTGGTTCCACAGTGTCCGGCCAGAGTGACTGTGTATGCCTTTTCAAATCCGGACTGCGCATCCGGGGTCTTCGCATCAGCCATGCCCGCTGCAATGCCGGTCGGCAAATTCAGATAGCGGCCGACCTGTCCACATGCAGCCATCAATACGGCCTGCTCGCCACTTCCGCCACTCATGGCACCGGTTCGCAAATCAGACACGAATGGCCAGGGGCCGAAAATTGCCGGATGCCCCTCGGCAATCAGGTTAACGACAGCAAGAGCCGCGAGACACTCTGCACACTCCTGTACGACTGCACCAGCCAATGATGCAGGACTTGTTGCGCCAGCCTGCCCTGCGGCCAGCAGCAATACTGGCATTCCACCGCTTATGCAGACTTCCATGACTCGACATGCATCTTCGGCAAATCGCATGGGCGGGACCACAAAGCAGCACGAGAGACTGGCAAAGGGGCGTTGGCGCCACTGTTTCTCTCCCCCGGCTATGGCATGCAGTAATCGAAGGCCATCGACAGCATGGCCGGGGTCGACATAGCTCAGACCGCAGTGCTTGGATGTACCCATGACCGAGGCATAGGTAGTATTGAGATCCATGGCATGGGGATTTTCGATATCCCGTGCAACCATGCAACGCTGGAAAAAATGAATGTGTTCAAGTTGATCCACCAGGCGTGCAGCATCATACAGGTCCTGGAGGGTAGATTCCCGATAGGAAACGTGGTCGGGATATTTTTCGTGGGTTTTCCAGGCATCGACAACATGCACAGCTGCCCCTGCTGTACCAAAATACACCTTGTTGCCATGAAGCGGCATGTCGTGCTCCGGGTTCTGGCCATACAGGGTTATGTCCCTTGCACAAACCTCAAGTGTCCATTCGATCAGTTCCCGCGGGAATGTCAATCGACCATCCCGGGTCAGTTTGCCGCCGGCTCGGGTTACCAGCTCGATATAGCTTGGTATGGCTCTGGCAAAACCGACATTTTCCAGCAAATCCAGCATCGCACTGACAATACGCTCCAGATCTTCATCGGCTAGCGGCTTGTAGCGTCCTCCGACTTGTCCCGGATGTATTGGCTTGAATTCCTCTGCAAGAGGTGCAGATCGCAAAGCATGACGGGCTGCCCGTCCACCGGCTCTTCGACTCATCAAGAAAACCTCCGAGGTGGGTCAAAAAGGAGTAAAACCATCTCAATCGCCTGCCTCTGGCGAGGACACGAAGCGATGTTCCGATCAATTCACCAATCAGCAAGAACGAATGCGTTCAATCCAGAAAAATGCATTGCGAGTATAACTGAATACATGATTAACAGGACCGGTTCCGGGTGATAAAATAGCCTTGCAATTGCAGGGCCGATAGACAGATAATGAAGTCATTCCCGTGCATGGACCAAATGCGCAGCTCCCTAGATAAACACTACTATGATATCCGAGCATAGCAACGGTTCCTGACATTATTTAACCACTTCCATAGCCGAGTCTTTCTTATGTCCAGTCGAGTTATAACCTACCTGACCAGCCTGATTCTGGCGGTTGCAATCATTCCGGCAGCGCATGCTGCCAAGGATGAAATTTTCACCAAGCGCTTTGGAAACACTGCCGCCAGTGGCTACGACGTTGTCGCCTACTTCACGGCCGGCGAGCCAACTAAAGGCAGCAAGAAATTCAAGCTTGAATACAAGGGTGCAGACTGGCATTTTGCAAGCCAGGAAAATCTGGATAAATTCAAGGAAGACCCGGAAGCGTTTGCGCCTCAGTATGGCGGATACTGTGCATGGGCAGTTGCCAATGGCGACACAGCCGCCACTGATCCGAAACAGTGGAATATTACCGATGGCAAGCTTTATCTCAATTA
Source organism: Arenicellales bacterium (assembly GCA_028285825.1). Classification (GTDB taxonomy): domain Bacteria; phylum Pseudomonadota; class Gammaproteobacteria; order Arenicellales; family Poriferihabitantaceae; genus Poriferihabitans; species Poriferihabitans thioversatilis. The sequence continues at coordinate 10,929 of JAPYNK010000235.1, forward strand.
CAATGCCAAAATCCAGAAAAAGTGGCTGGAAGACAAGCTCGGTTTTATTGAAAAAGCCGACCAGAATTGGCCAAGCGTATTGAACTGACCAACGTTCAGCCCGGCAGACCTGAAGCGGGTTTCGCGTCTTTGAGATTTTCCCATCTCCCACGCTCCTATCTGCATAGCCTTCCCATGGCTCCTGTAATTATCCGACAGGCAGCAAAGCGGGATGTTGCCCAAATTGCCCAGTTCAACATCAACATTGCAAAAGAGACCGAAAACCTCGCCCTAAAGTCTGAAATCGTTAAATCAGGCGTTGCCAAGCTTCTGAACCATCCTGAACTCGGATTTTATCTGGTTGCCGAATCGAGTCATCAGATTGTTGGTTCGCTGATGATTACCACCGAGTGGAGCGACTGGCGATGCGGAAAATTCTGGTGGATTCAGAGTGTCTATGTTTTGCCTGATTTTCGAAGGCACGGGATCTATGGGAGCCTCTATTCGAAAGTCAAGGAACTGTCCGAGCTGGATAAGAGTGTTTGCGGTTTCAGGCTATATGTCGAAAAAGACAATGACGTTGCCCAGACTGCCTATCTTAAATGCGGAATGCATCAAACCCCATATGCCCTGTTTGAAGAGACAAAACCCGACTTGTCCTTCACCTCGTGATATGGCATGGTCTCTGGGTCAGTCCCCGGGTTCACTCAGGACGGTTGCTTTCAGGGGGGTTTTGGAGCCATTATCGACGATCAGCGTTTGACCTGGAATTGCGAACCTCTTCATTACGGTCGCCAAAGCAATATTGCCACCAAGCCGAATTGAGTGAGCCATGCTGGTCAACCATCCACACAAAGTGCCCTTGTCGTCAAGCAGGGACCACACTTCGCGAGGAGGCGTTACCGGTTCTCCCTGAACCAGCAGGTAGGCAAGCTGGTAATTGATCCCCTGATCACGAATTTCTTCCAGTGCATCACTTGACATGCATTGTGCTTCCTTGCCCTCCGAAATAAAGCGATGCAGACCGCATTCATAGGGATTGCTGGAGAGATTCATGTCGTTTCCATAGGACAACAAGCCTTTCTCAATCCGGTCAATCGAGTTTGGGCAACCTGCACGGATATTGTATTTTTGGCCTGCTTCCCAAATACAGTCCCACAAATCCAGACCTTTCCAATACTGCTCCAGATAGATTTCAAATCCACCTTGACCGCTCCATCCAGACCGAGCAATATAGAATGAAGAGCCCGCCAATTCCTGGCGGACAAACCGAAAAAACGGCAATTCCCGAATTTCTTCTCCCAGCAATTCAGCCATCAAGTCGTTCGACTTGGGGCCCTGGATAGCCAGTGGATTGACATCCGGATCACATATGCTGGTTTCATACTCCATTCCATAAGCAATGCCCTTGACCCAAAGCAATACATCCGAATCTGCGGTCGATAGCCAAAAACGCTTTTTATTCGTGCGTAACAGTATGGGATCATTGACAATTCCTCCATTCTCATCAACCAATGGAATATACATGCACTGTCCTGTCTGACACTTTGAAATGTCCCTTGGCGTGATCAGTTCAACCAAGTCAATGGCATCATTTCCGGCAATCTCAACCTGCCGCTGGCATGACACATCCCAGATCTGTACATGTTCACACAGGTGTTCGTAATCTTCCTGTGGAGAACGAAAGACCGTTGCCAGCGGAGTCCTGTTATAGACAGTCA
>JAPYNK010000236.1 GCA_028285825.1 Arenicellales bacterium
CGGCAGCAACCGCAGCAGCCGTGGGACAATAGGCTGTGTGCGTTCTTGTGCTAACAGATGATTCGGTTTAGTGGCAGTACAGCTCCTGCCTTATTGAATTGAGTTTGAGTAGCGAACAAGCCAACACAATATCGAGATTGATATGTGCCTATTCAGACAGTCCGAAGAGATGGCCAATTAATCGAAACCTTATTCCTGACATTCGATGTTATAATGCGCATATTGACAATCTGAACAGATCACAACAGTTTTTTGAGATATGCCAATAGCTAAAAATAACTGGTGATAATCAATCCTCGTGGATTAATTTAGAGTCAAGTAGAATGCAAACATCAGCATAGCAATTAGCAAAAACTTAAATGAGCGAATCGACCATTTCTTGAAAGTGAAGAATAATGGCAAGTGCATTCAAAGGAACTGCTAAAGATCCCGATGGATAGAATACTTGAAGTTCCACATAAGATCGGTTTTTTGGCTCATGCCAAACAGAATCGCTTTGCCGGCGATGGGCTTAAACTGAGAAACTTATTAGCATTGATTAGTGCCAGAATAGGGCTCAACAAGTGAAAAGACGTTTTTGGCATTATGCTTTTTGGTTGCTGCTTTTACCAAGCCATTAAGAAATCAGCCAAAATAGTAGAATGAAATTTTGGCAGCCAAATATATGCTTTGCTGGCATCAGGCCATCCCTGATAAAATCTATTCAATGTCCTTAAATCATACAAACAGAAGCAACTGGCGCCTGACAATAAACGGATTATCGCAGGCAACATATACCTGCAATGTCTGTAAAGAAAGATAACAACTTCATGGGCAAATATATTCCATATGCGGGATCTAATGCGATCCAGGAGGCGGTCATAGGAATTCAGTTTCAGGGAGTCGTTTCTCCAGCGGATTTGTCGAATGTGCGCATGGCATGGAAAGCCGACCTCAAAGAGGAGTTTCCACGTTCAGAAGATATTATCGGGACTCAATTGCAGATTCAGAATAACAATTCAGGAGAAACCCGGCTCATAAATGAACAAACTTACTATACGTCCGGGTTTCAGTTATTCTCAATGGGGTCAGATGGAAAACCTTCTCGGATACTGCAAGTATCAGAAAATCATTTTACACTTCATTTCATGGAATATTCTGGATGGCAAGAAACACTGGAACATGGTTTTCGTTATATCTCGACTATCCTGCCTCGTTTGAACCTGGAAAAAAATGGCATTCAGTCCCTTAGCTTGCGATATGTTGACCGCTTTACATTTGATGGTCAAACGGATAGTGCCAATGCGGGTCTTTTGTTTAAGCGGACGAATGAATACATTTCCAGCAAATGCTTTGATGTTGGACCGTATTGGCACTGCCACTCAGGATGGTTCGATGAAGATCATGCTGATTCCCGTATTCTTAACCAACTTAATATCCAAAGTACAATGATCGACAGGGCGTCAACAATTATCATTGACCACAATATGACTTATCATCTGAGTTCCTTGTTTAATTCTGTAGCAGGTTTCATGCAGTCTGTAGGCGGAAATAAATCCGGCCTGAAAGGGTCTCTGGACCATTTGCACACCATTAATCACAATGTTATTTTGGGGTTGCTTTGCCCTGATATGGCGGGGCGCATAGGCTTGCTCGATGCATTCAGTTGATACAGCCGAAAGACCCGCGCATATTTATACTTCGAGTGCAGAACGCACAGGCGATTGCATGGCAGGGTATTTTATCAATGAAGTTTGTGACACTACCTCAAGCCAAAGTAGCAAGCTGTATTTTGACGAGTTAATGGTTGCTCCTGATTATACGGATGGTGTTTCAATGAAAAAGGACATGGCACTAAATTCAAGGAAGTCTCCAGCATTTCAAATGATTAGACAACTTGATGACCTGATTGAAATAATGGAGAGCGATGCCGAATCATGTGAATTTTCACGATGGCCAACCAAAGCTGCTTTTGATGATGCTCGCAGGTTCATCCTGAAATTGCCGTTAACAAGAATTCCAATGCCTGAAATACGACTCGCCGAGGACGGTGAGATAAACTTCTCATGGAATAACAACGGCTGTTTTGTCGATTTAGGGTTCTATGGAACCGGTGCTTACTCATATTATGGCCACTCCGGGCGAGGCGATGAAATCATGGATGAAGGAAATTCAGTAGCCAAAGGTTTGGCGTATCCAATCATTAAGCTTCTTTCTGCCTAAACCTCGCTTGGAATTTGTCGGTTCCGCACCTCAATGAGAGAGTAAGTGCAGCCCCTGGGGTATCGCCTGGGGTTGTAGTGGATTCTGAACTACTGCTTCGAGAGATATTCGAACCATACCATGTACAGCGAGGTGTGTTGAAGAAAACAGCCATATCACTGACGGAGTTGCGAGAAACGGGATTCTCTGTACACAGGAAGAAGCATGTCGAATTTAAATTCGTCAGAAACTCAATAAGTGCAAGGCTTTCTCGCCCCAGAAAAGGTATAACTTGGAAGATTGAGGGTATAGCGGAAATATTGGCCTGGGATGTGCGAAAGATTATTGATTCTGACCACAAAAGTTTATTTGTAGTCATTGATACGGCTTTAGAAGAACATCCTGGACATGCAAGTATATACGCCGCTCATCCAGAGAAAGGAGAGGCTTATGCCAGAAAAATTCGCTTCCATTTGATGGAGCTGTTGAAGAACCGAAAGTCTTTGGAAGTTATATTCCAACACCAATGAGACTCCCTACCCCTGCCGGCCTGAAGCATGTGCTTTAAGCAGAAGTTCTGAGCGGCATTTTACCGGATATTTATCATAAACACATGATTATTATAGAAATAATCTTCAATATTTTAACTTAACATTTTAGATGTATAGGTACTAATTTATATTTTCCAGTTTGTGCATCTAATCTCGGTTTTCTGATCATAATGGCATTATATTTCTTATGTTAGTCAAGATTCTCTGCTTGAAAGACCTAGACATGTGCTATACCTGCATTCAATATTCAGGCACTAACATGGATGAGCATGCACGCTCCATTACATGGAGCAAAATGAGCAATAGCAAAACCTACCAGTGCCACTTGCTCCGAAAACCCATGTCGACTGGCATGGCTGGTTACAGAAATACGCACTGACCCGGCCCAGTTCCCCGGACGACTATGTACTGGTGGAAAACCGCCGCCTTGGCCGGGCACTATGCGGGAATGGATGCCGCCATGGACTGGCTAGTCAGGCGGAAAAACCGGATTCAGGGCAAGCTGGCCAGACGGCTGCTGAGCAACGGGCTGTGAACTGGCCAGTTCGGATACAGCCGCGACCGAAGCAAGCCCCGGCTGAGCCTTGGCTTGTTGTGTAACCGCCTAGGACGGCAGTTTTCCATCTCCATGCATCTGGTCAATGTCTCCGACCCGCGTACACTGATAGCTAGGATGCGGTGCCTGCAGCAACAGTTCTCGCTGTCTGGGGTGATCCTAGTGGGTGATCGTGGCATGATTGCGAAAGCGAACATGGATGCAATGTGGGAACACCCCGGTTTCCACTGGATCACCGCCATCCGGAGCAGCACGATCCGCAAGCTGCAGCGCAGCGGGTTCATCGACCCCAGTGCCGTGCCCGGGTCCTCTGGCACTGCTCTAGCGTGAGTTTACCGAGTTCAGTTATTTGAGGTCGTCAGGAAATTCCGGGGATTTCCGGCAAGGATATTGTAACCCGTTGAATCAATGGAAAGGTATTCCGGATGCCGGAATGGAACCGGGGTCAGGACCGTTATCGAAATGCGTATGACCTAACGGGTGCGATACTGCTCGAGTTTCAGCATTCGGTACAGTTTTTCCTGGGTTTCCGACAGTTTTGAGAGTGTCATCCTGATTTGCGGCGCATGGTTCCTGCCGGTTGCCGGATAGACGACCCCGACTTCCCGGATGGGGGCGAGTTCATCCAGCATGCGTTCGGCGGACAGTGTACAGCCCTTGCGGGTCAGATGCCGGTGGAGCAGCGTCTGCAGCATCAGGGCCAGTACGCAGATGAAGACATGAACGCGGATTTTCTGGTCTGTGCAGTGATACTGTGGACGGATTGCAGTGTGGCGGGCATCCTTGAGATCGCGGAATGTGCGCTCGACATGGTGCTGGGACCGGTAGCCCTGGACAATCTGCGCATCGCTCAGGCCGCTGCGGTCGATGAAGATCAGGTGCTTGCCGAGCAGTGTCTGCTGCAGGCGTTTCCAGGCCTTGTAGTCAAAGCGGTAGGTCAGTCGGGGAATATTGCGGGTCGTGTTGT
>JAPYNK010000237.1 GCA_028285825.1 Arenicellales bacterium
TCTTCAGCAAGCCAGGCAATCGTTGCTTCAGAAAGAACATTGCCTGTCTCACTCAACAGGTAGCAAAGTCTTACATCACCAATGCGAACAGGCATATTTCCACAGATCATCGTATCCAGAAAATCCCTGGCTCCCGGACCGCTGATTTCATAACGGTTAAATCCCGATACCTCCATTAACCCGACACTGTTGACCAATTTCCCGACCTCCCCGGCAACCACTTCCCTGGTTGGGTTAAACCGATATCCGGGTTCATCGACAAACTCTTGATCAGGCTTAAAGAAGAGGGCTCGCTCCCATCCTGCCACGACTCCCCACTGACAGTTCAACTGGTCAAGCGCTGAATACAGCGGGGAAGTACGCGCCTGTCGACTGGCTGGCCGGTATTCGTGAGGAAGAACATAGTGGAATTCGTTCTGATAATCCTCAACCGCTTTATCCAAAGTGAATTTCTGGTTGGCATAACCTGCAAATCGTCTCGGGTCCAGATACCATGCATCCCATTCTGATTCACCATGGACAATTATTTCCGCAAGGATTTTGCCGAGGCCGCCACCTTCACCAATTCCGGCTCGCAAGCCAAGACAGGCGAAAGCGTTGGGTACACCCGGAATCGGGCCTACAAGTGGTGCTCCATCCGGCGTATAGGTGATGGGCCCGTTCACGACTGTATGTATCCCGGTTGTCGTGAGACAGGGCAACCGTTTGAATATGCGTTCCATATTGTCGAGACATCGATCAAGGTCGGATTCACACAAGGATCTGGAAAATCCCGGATCAATACCGTCCAGACCGAATGGCTTGCATGCCTGCTCGTAGACACCGACCAATAGACCATGCTTTTCCTGTCGGGAATAGAAATCGTCGCCTGGATCCCGAATTATCGGAATGCGTTTTCCCAAGGATTCGATATCCGGTATGGGCTCGGTCAGAAAATACATGTGCTCAAGAGAGACGACGGGATGGCTGACACCAAGCATATGACCGACTTCATTGGCTCGATAACCGCTGGCATTTACCAGTCTTTCACAAACAATGTCACCTTCCCGGGCATGTATCAGAAACTCGTCGCTTTTGGTTCTTGAGATTGATTCAACAGGATTGAAGCGCTGGATTTCGGCTCCGGCATTGCGTGCATTCCGGGCTAATGCAAAACACAGTTGAGCAGGGTCAATGTCTCCATCAAGTGGATCCCACCATGCACCAAGCAGGCCATCAACTGAAACTAGAGGATGCCGGTTTCCCACTTCTGACGGGCTGATGAATTCCATCTCCACGCCAACGCCCGCTGCCATGCCGATGAAATGCCTGTAGCAATCAACCTGATTTCGGGTGTGGGCAAGGCGCATTCCACCGGTAAGGTGGTAGTTGATTGGGTGCTCCTGGTCTGCGGATAACTTCCGGTAAAGGTCGATGCTGTGCCTTTTCAGAGCTACCATGGTCTGATTCACGCCAAACTGGGTAACTTGCGCAGCTGCATGCCAGGTTGAACCTGACGTCAACTCGTCTCGTTCAAGGAGTATTGCATCGGTCCAGCCTTCCTGAACAAGATGATAGAGGGTCGAGCATCCTGCTATCCCCCCTCCGACAATCACGACACGAGCGCTTTTTTTCATGGGTAAATCATATGAAAGGAGAAGAATGGAATTAATGGTTTATCGAAGTTACAGGACAAGATGGATATTATTGTGGTTTTCCATTGAAATTTCATGCTTGAGCAGTTGTTACAGGGATTTCTGATCCCGAGTTTTTTCACTCTCTATTTGCCCTCTCACTACTTTCGACCATAGTTCTAACTTTACAGAAAACATCCATAACGAGTAACGTACAAGATTGTCGATAGCTATACAGCAGCTAATAATCGTATACGCTCGAAACCAAGTGTCACAAGAAGTTATTAAATTCAGGCATTCTGACATACTGCGAACTTTGTGTTGTATTTTTCCGTGTCATGGTGAATCCTGTCTTGCGGCTAGTTCGTAGACGAGTCTGAGGTCGGTACCAGGATACATGGTTCCGGTTTCGGTCAGTTCGTCAAGCAGGGAAATCAGAGCCTGGTCCACACAATCGCTTCCAGGTCGGAAACCTGCACGGTCACCGTTCCCTGATCATGATTCGGAACAATATTGGCATCGCACGGGACAGTTCCTGCAAGACCTTTCTCGGACTGGGAGCTTCTCCTGGCACGCCTACAATCGGTATCATGCGGATCTCTGGCCGACTGGCAGTCATACGGATCAGATCGACAGACAGCCGTTGCGACGGGGTATGTTTTCTGCGGGCATGAAGGGCAAGGCCAGTTGCATTTCAGCCTCCGGAACCCTTAAAAAATACAGAATATGGATATGGAAGCAACCCCAAAACCGAGGGAAAACAGACGAAAATACCCTGCTTTTTAGTTACTTGACAAACCAACTAACGGGTAATGAACCTTGACTAGGTCAGAATATCTGAAACTGGTTTCCAGATGCGCTAGACCCGTACTCAAAAGCTGCTGACTTGACTCCAGGCATGGTCAAGCCAACAGAATCTTTAGCGGAGACGGAGGGATAGGCTTTCATGGTAGCCGATAAATATGCGGTGAGGTGATTTCAAGATTTCAATTGCCTCACAATCTTGCGGTCTGACACGGCAGTAAAAGGCAATTGCCATGGAGATTTGAGGGACAGTTTTAACCTGAATGTGTTCTTTAATGCGCCTTAAGTTGGGAACAGCCCTCGAACCGGAACGATCCATAGATATTCTCGATGCGGATTCTAGAGGACCATTCCACGCCATGCATTTTGACATGATTCAACAGAACAAGTTCTTCAGATTCATGAAAATGGCTGACAATGGTTC
>JAPYNK010000238.1 GCA_028285825.1 Arenicellales bacterium
AAAGGCAAAGGCCTGTCTGAAATTAATGCCTAATTTCATTGATGATGCCATCGGGCTTTATCAAACCATGACTGCTGAAACATGGGAGTAATGCCATCGGTCGACATAACGCCCAAGCAGTACGAAATCATATCCGCACTACTGCAACGGCATCTCCCGAAGGTTAAGGTGTGGGTTTATGGATCCCGGGCAAAACAGACTTCAGGTCCGCGATCAGATCTGGATCTGGTGGTATTTTCTCAAACGGAACAACAGCGTCAGGTTGCGAATTTGCGGGAGGCTTTCGAAGAAAGCAATCTACCATTCAGGGTTGATTTGTTTGTTTGGGATGAGGTGCCAGCAAACTTCAGGAGCGTAATCGAAAAGGATCATGTTGTTTTAATCCCTGTAGACTATGTACGCAAGCGTACTTGCAAGAGTATAAAAAAGGGCAAATGACTCATGTTGTTGATGCTGTATTTGTTGGTGACCACGTCTCCAGCAAGATTATTATTGACGGAATATACGAGCATCGTGAACTGGCTTTTCTTGCCAAGGAATTGTTTTCCCTCTTTCCGCACGACTCTACCGCACTCGACATCGGTGCAAACATTGGAAATCATGCTTGTTTCTTTGCGGACCACTTCAAGAGGGTCGTGGCTTTTGAACCAAATCCAATGGTCGCAACACTTCTTCGGTTAAATTCAAGTGGCCGCAGGATTGAAGTAGTGGAGAAAGGTCTGTCAGATACCAACGGCACATTGAATTTTTCACTCAATCGCAAAAATCTTGGGGGTTCAATGGTTACGGATGGGAACACCCGCATGGAGATTGAGGTGGAAAGGCTTGACTCGTTGGTGGAAACCATGAATCTCCAAGATGTAAGTTTTGTCAAGATTGATGTAGAGGGGCATGAGGACGAGGTGCTTGCCGGTTCATTTGAATTGCTCTCCAAGCAAAGGCCCATAATCGCGATGGGGGGATTCTACAAGACCGATGTGAAAAGGGTGAGCGTGTATCAAGGCTATTGCGTGAGATGGGGTGCGGTAGTTTTTACGCTCTTTTCAAACCCCCCAAAATATGGGACGGGTACTGTATCAAGCATCCCAAAATTGCTGAAGCGTCGACCGCTTGCACTTGAACCGTTAGAAAGTCTGGAAGGTCGGGATTATGGCTTGGCAATCATATCGGAAAAACCGATATGTTCCACGACCCAAACCCATATTCAACATCTGGTTCGGCAACACATGAATAACCGTTAAAATAAGCTTTGTTAGGATCGACAAATGAAACATGCCGACTACTTTGCCGATCATGGTATCTTCGGGAGAGTATGTCTAATAATCGTCTTTTTTGGTTTTCTCGGTAGGAGCTGATTCTCACTGCAAAATATATTCCCATTTGGAGCATTTGGTTTGGCCATTTTGCATGGATGGATTGTGCGTCTGACCTGCTATAGCAAACCGTTGCCGGCAGTAGGCAGTAGTGGCTGTCCGGATGCATATTCGGGATTGTAGGACATCGTTGGAATGTTGAAGAGTTGCAGCCATTATGAGTTTTAGATCCCATATTTGGCAATTTCAGAGAGCAGAGAAAAATGTCGCAAATGACTGCCTCCATTCCATTACTTCGGAGTTGAACTGGGGAACATAGCTTATGACGCAAAGAGATTTCCCAAAACCAGGTCCTGCTGTTCCATTGCCACTTGAGGAGTGGTTGAACCTTACTGACCGTGCTGAAGTCGGCAGGGAACCCTTTTTTCGCGGACGCGATTCGGAATATCAGGTTTTCCGTAACGGTGTTTCAAGCCTTGGCGAGGGACATATTGGCGGCGGCACAATGATTTTCCAGGGTGCTCCGGGGGCGGGCAAGACAGCACTGATGAGTGAATGCATGGAGTCTGTACGCCTGCATTCGACTCCAGAAGATCCATGGGTAGCGGTATCCGTTGAAGCAAACACACTCAATTCAGCCGCCAGTGTTGTAAGAATCATGGTTGAGGAAACCAGTCGGGAGATAGAACGATTATCAGGAAAATTTCCCGGACAGGTTTCCGGAAGCATGGAGAAATTGAAGGGCATTGGTCAAAAACTATTGTCCGACCTGACTAAACGTGCTTATACGGTGAGTACCGGAGGGATGGATGTGACGATGCATGGAAGGCCAGAGAACGCACCGAATCCGGAAAATATTCCTGCTGAGATAGTGTTTCGCGATGCAGCCCCTATTCTTGATAACGTACGCCTAGTGGTTTTTGTGGATGAAGCCCAGAACACACCAATGGGCGATTCTACAAAAGGCGTTATAAACTGCCTGCACAGGAACACTCAAGGTATCCCACTGGTAGCGGCTTTCTTTGGGTTGAGCGATACGGAGAACCGGCTGGGAAATTGCGGTCTCTCAAGACCTCCGGACGAGCGAGTCGTGAACCTTGAACTATTGACTCATGAAGAGGCTTCCGAGGTGATCAAAAGCGTACTTGAGTCCTATAATTTCATCGAGTCCCTGGAAAACCCGGAAACCTGGATAGATCGTTTGGCACAACTGTCCCAAGGCTGGCCGCAACACATCAACCGGGTATCGGTTTCGGCTTGTCGGGTGATAGCCAAACATGAACATCAAGTCAGGGGCGAGTTGCTTGAGTACGCGATCGAAGAAGGCAGGAAGAGTAAGGAAAACTACTACGACATGATTCTCAGGAGATGCTCGGCTCAGCCATGGATTTACAAAAAGCTGGCACTGATTGCGAAAGATGGAGACGATATTTTGAGACTGGATGATATCCTCCAGATTGCCCAATATGCAAGAACGAGGAAGGGCACTCCCGTGGATGACTTCCTGACCGATGCATTGCATGCCGGAGTTTTGATTGAAACAAGGCACCCCCCAAGCCGCTATCAGATTCCTGTACCATCTCTTGGTGATTACCTGCGATCCTTGAAGGATGATCCATCTTCCAATGCCATACCATGAACCAGCGGAGTCGACCACCGCCAGTCGCTACCCCAACCCCCTTTATGGTGGGCGACAATACAGATGATGAAAATACTTGTTTCATCGGCATGCCCGGCAATGCGCCGCTGGGCTACATTGAACGCCCGTCTCGCCAAGCCACCGTGGCACTGCCGAACGCTGCGACGCAGCCAGTGCGTCGCTCGGTGCCTGGAAGTTGTATTTTTGAGCAACGGGGTGCGCAGATGACGCCCCGACTGACAGATGTTGGTCTGGGAGTTTCCCCGCCCCTGTATGACATGAATGACAATCCTGTTGACACGAAAGCAGTACAACTTGAGGATTTTCCAGTCGTGAATTATGAAAATGGCTGGCAAAGCCACCTGCCACTCTACATTTGCATGAATGTGTCCAAGGCAGGGATTAACCTGGCAACTTGCCCGGAATGAACACCCCCAGCCGGCATTTTCCAGCTCTTGCACTTTCGATCGGGATAAGATGCCGACCAGTCCCGGGGTTTCAGAATGCGACTTTGGCAGGGAGGAAAACGGCACGGCCCGATGCCGGAACAAGGCGAAGAAAGGGTTGACTACACCCCGGTCCATGCCAAGTACGGGAACCGGAATACCCCCCTCCCAATCCTTCGAAAAGCCGAAGGGAGAAAGGCCGGGACGGGTCAACGCTCATGTAC
>JAPYNK010000024.1 GCA_028285825.1 Arenicellales bacterium
CTGATTACTGAACTAATGCGTCATGACGCACCTTCCTTGATCCTTTTACAGCAGCCTGAAGTACACCTTCACCCCAGTGCTCAAGCTGCACTTGGGAGCATTTTCGGCCATCTGGCAGCAGATCGCCAAATTGTTGTTGAAACGCATAGCGATTTTTTTGTAAACCGCATCCGCATGGATCTTCGTGATCAAAAAATCCCCCTGTCGCCAAGTGATGTGTCCATTCTCTATTTCGAACGAAACGAAATCGATGTTCATATCCACTCAATCGGTATTGACCAACAAGGCAACATAACAGGAGCACCACCGGGCTACGGCAAGTTTTTCATGGAAGAGGCGGCTAGGTCGACAGAATACTGATGTGTGCAATCCTGGATGCAAATGTTGCTTTTGAAGTCTTTGGAGAACACAAAAGTCCAACTGGAGAGGAATTTCGAAAATGGTTGGACAGCGGATCTTCAACCCTTGTGTTGGGAGGAAAGCTCGCCGACGAATTAAATCGCAATAAACGCTTTCGACAATGGAGTCGTACCGCCATTCAATATGGAAGACTCCGATTGCTTGATCGAAAGAGAGTCGAAAAACAAACTGCGAAACTACACCAATCAGGGGCTTGTATATCGGACGATGAACATATCATTGCACTGGCACAAATATCTCATGCGCGACTGCTTTTCAGTAACGAAACGAATCTTCACAAAGACTTCAAGGACAAGAGCTTAATCAATGATCCTGAAGGCAAGATCTATTCAACTTATCAAAACAAGGACTTTACCCTAGGCAAAAGACGACTTCTTGCAGACAGGAATTTGTGTGTTACAGGCAAATAACAGGGGCCTAACCACGCAATTTTTAGATTTCTCTATTTGTGATTGTGCATTGATATAATTAGAACTACAGAAAAAGATGGATAGCCAAAAGTCCGAGGAAAATCAGAACTTGGGCAGCCTCGTCTGGGCAATCGCAGAGATATTGCGTGGCGATTTCAAGCAGTCTGAATATGGCCGGGTGATCCTGCCATTCGTTGTGCTGCGCCGCCTTGACTGCATCCTTGAAAGAACCAAGGACGATGTCCTCAATGTAGCCAAGACGCTACATGATGACCTCTATGAAGATGCCCGTAATCAGATTCTCTATGATGCTGCTGGAGACAACATAAAGGTATACAACCTGTCTCCTTTCACTTTTGAGAAGCTGAAAGGCCAAGACCCCCGCCAGCTCCACGACAATCTTGTGGACTACATCACCCGGTTCTCGGGCAATGTGCGAGATATCCTGCTGGAAAAGTTTCTTTTCACCGACCAGCTCAAGCGTCTCAATGAAGGCGGAATCCTCTGGAATGTCTTTGAGCGCTTCTGCCGCATCGACCTTCACCCGGACACCGTCTCAAACATCGACATGGGCTATCTCTTTGAAGACCTTATTCGCCGTTTTTCCGAGATATCCAACGAGACGGCAGGGGAACACTTCACGCCCCGCGAAGTCATCCGGCTCATCGTCGATCTTCTCATAGCGAATGATGATGAAAGACTAGCCAAGCGCGGAATCATCCGGCAGGTCTATGATCCCGCCTGCGGCACCGGAGGCATGCTGGTGCTAACTGAAGAGGCCCTGAAGGAATTCAATGACGGGATTCGAGTTGAGCTGTTCGGTCAGGAGCTGAATGCCGAGTCCTTCGGGATCTGCAAGTCGGACATGCTTGTGACCGGACATGATCCCGAGCAAATCGCTTTCGGCAACACTCTGGTCTCGGATGCCCACGCGGGCAAAAGATTCCACTACATGCTCTCCAATCCTCCCTATGGCGTGGACTGGAAGAAGTACCAGGAGCCGATCAAGGCCGAGGCTAGCACCATGGGGTTCGAAGGGCGCTTCGGAGCGGGCACGCCACGCATCTCGGATGGTCAGCTTCTCTTCCTCCAGCACATGATCTCCAAAATGCGCGATGACGAAAACGGTTCTCGCATCGGCATCGTGATGAATGGTTCCCCGCTCTTTACGGGCGGCGCAGCATCGGGTGAGAGTGAAATCCGTCGCTGGATGCTGGAGAACGACTGGGTCGAAGCCATCATTGCCCTGCCGACCGATCTCTTCTACAACACCGGCATTCAGACCTATGTCTGGATTCTTGGCAACCGTAAACCTAGGGATAGACACGGCAAGGTACAGCTGATTGATGCGGGCGGCGAGCGCTTCTGGAAGTCCATGCGCAAGTCCCTAGGCAGCAAGCGGCGTGAAATCCCTGATGAAGCACGTGATGAAATTGTACGCATCTATGCAGGGTTCATGAAATCGCAAGGCGAACAGGAAGATGTATCGCGCATCTTCGAGACCGCTGATTTCGGGTATCGCGAAATCCGTGTGGAACGTCCGTTAAGGCTGAATTTTCGGGTTGACCCGGAAAGGCTTGATCGACTGGCTGAACAGAGGAACTTCGCAAAGCTGGAAGAAGAAAAGCAAACCGGTATCAGGTCAGCGCTCGAGAAGATCGGGGGCAACCTTTTCCTGAACCGGGACGAATTTGACAAACTGTTGACAGAACATCTGTGCAATGCCGATATCAAGGTCGGAGCTCCATTGAAGAAGGCAATCCTGTCTGCACTGTCCGAGCAGGACGATGAAGCCGACATCTGCACCGGTAAGCATGGCAGTCCCGAACCTGATCCTGGTTTGCGGGATCACGAACTGGTTCCGCTTTCCGAGAACTGGCAGGACTACATGGAGCGCGAGGTTCTACCGTTTGTGCCTGATGCATGGGTCGATGAGAAATATACGGATGCCAGGGACAAGCAGGTCGGCCGGGTCGGCTATGAAATCAATTTCAACCGCTATTTCTACAAGCCTACTCCGATGCGTACTGTGGAAGAGATACAAGCGGATATTCTGGCGCTCCAGAGCGAAATCGACAGCCTGCTCCCCAGTTTCGCCCTAGGCACTCCGAAAGCAGAATACGTGACAAAACCGCGGATCTATGTGGATACATCGGTGATAGGAGGTTGCGAAGATGACAAGTTTCGCAAACACTCACGTCTCCTGTTCGATGCCTTCCAGCAAGAAAAGGCGATCATGGTGATTTCCGATGTGACTCGCAAAGAATTGTTGGAGGCTCCCGAAAATGCAGCTGAAATTCCTGATCAGGTCCCTGAAACGCAGTCAGAACTGCTCAAAGGGACAGAGCAGGCTCGTGAGCTTGCAAATGCCTACATCTTATCTGGAGTCGTAGGCCCTACCCATTACAACGACGCGCTACATGTCGCCATCGCAAGTCTGGGCAGAGTCGATGTGATTGTGAGCTGGAATTTCAAGCACATCGTGAACTGGGGGCGTATTCAGGCGTACAATAGTGTCAACCGAAAACTTGGCTATCCGGAAATCGATATCCGGACCCCGGAGAACATGTACCATGAAGACTGAAGAATCGAAAAGGTTCGACTGCGTCAAGTTCATGCGCGAAGCACGCAGAAAGAACTATGAGGCAACCAAGCATCTGATCGGCTGAACTGGTTTGATCGTGAAAAGGTGAGGTTAGGAGCAAGCGGTTATTTCATATTGTTGAACTTGAAAAACCCTTGGCAGGCAACCTGCTCAATGTCGAAATCATGGCGGCACTCCATTGAAGAAGGTTTCTGTTCTACGCTGTCCGAGCAGGACGATGCGGTCGACATCTGCACTGGCAGAGGACGGCAGCACCAAACCATCCTGATTTTCAGGAATCATAAACTGGTCTTGATTTCCGAAAATTTTTCAGAACTACATGGATCGTGAAGTCTTGCCTTTGTGTCGGACTAATGAGTTGATGATAACTATACAAATGTCAAAGATAAATAAGTCGACTGAGTGAGCCATGAAATCAATTTCAATAGTTATTACTATAAAGTATCCGCTTCTCATCCTTTTGAAGAGATTGATGCTGAATTGAAAGACTTGAGTCTGAGATTGCATAGATCCTTTATGGAGTCGAAAAATGAGGTTTAATACTGAAACCCTTGGAGCATATAAATTCTTACGTCTAAAACGAATTGCGCGATTTGGTTATGGTGATACTCTGACTGCCGATGACAGAGAAGAAGGTGAAATACAGGTTTACGGTTCTAATGGGCCTTTCGACAATCACTCGAAAGCAAACACATTTGGCCCCGTGATTGTGATTGGCCGAAAAGGGGCTTGCGGCAAGCTTAATTTTTCAAATGATCCAGTATTTGCGGTAGATACAACCTTCATCATAGACAAACGCCATACGAAAGCTAATCTTAAGTTTCTTTACTATTCTCTAGGTGTAATGGGTTTGGACGAATTATCGGATGATTCGGTCGTTCCCGGACTCTCGAGGGAAAAGGCATATCGGTCTTTGATGCCACATCAGCCGATCGAAACCCAGCATCTCATCGCAGACTTTCTCGACCACAAAACTATCCTGATTGACCGTCTGATCAAAAAAAAGCAAAAGAAGATCAAGCTTCTCGATGAGTATAAACAGGCCATCATTCATCAAGCAGTCACGGGGCGGATAGATGTTCGGACCGGACAGCCCTATCCAGACTACAAGCCATCCGGTATCGAGTGGCTAGGGGATGTGCCGGAACATTGGGAGGTTTTCCGTCTCGGGCAAATTGGCCGTTTCTTCAAAGGGAATGGAGGAACCAAGGCAGACGAAAGTAAGGACGGTATCCCATGTATTCGGTATGGAGATATTTACACGCAATACCAGTTTTTCATTACCGAAAGTCGATCCTATGTAGCGGCTAACTTGTGGCCCGAATACACGCCGATCAAGTATGGAGATGTTCTTTTTGCTGCTTCTGGAGAGACCATGGAGGATATTGGAAAATCAGCGGTTAATCTTATGTATGGTTCGGCCTGTTGCGGAGGGGACGTGATAGTTCTTCGCTTATTCATTGACATGAATCTTCGATACATTGGGTATGCAGCAGATTGCCCGGCATCTATCCGGCAGAAAAGTCTCATGGGGCGGGGATTTACAGTAGTCCATATTTACCACAGCAAACTAAAGTATTTGGTTATTGCAGTACCTCCAGTCTCCGAACAAACCGCCATTGCGGACTTTCTGGATAATACCCTCGCGAATATAGTCAAAATAACCGATCATACGAAACGCCAAATCGAATTGATCAGGGAATACCGCAACCGCCTGATTGCAGATGCGGTCACCGGCAGGATTGATGTCCGCGAGGCAGCGGAAGGGTTGCGGCAAACGAATTCAGTGACATGCGACGATGAGGCAATTTCAACTCCATCCGAACAGCATTACTGAATGCCCGATATACTTATGAGCAGGAGGTGAAACCATGACCAACTGGACTCAATGCAAGGCGGTGGAGTGTAATCCCCGGAAAATCAGCGGAGCCCGGACCTTTACCGGAACAAGGGTACCGGTTTACGCCCTTTTTGAAAACCTGGAGAGCAGTGCGACCGTGAAGGAATTTCTGGAGTGGTATCCGGAAGTCAGGGCCTGGCAGGTCGCATCGGTACTCAAGCATGAGGCAGAATACCTCAAATTCACTGCCTGACCATGAAGACACTGTTTGATCATGGTACACCTGCACCGCTCTGGCACCACCTGACAGAACATTTGGTGGATCGATCCTCAGAGAATGGGTGGGAGATGCTGGAGAACGGGGAACTGATCCGCAGGGTGAAACAGGCCAATAAGCAGAATCGATGAACATCACCGCACGCAACCTTCACAAGGAGAAAGCTCT
>JAPYNK010000025.1 GCA_028285825.1 Arenicellales bacterium
GAAAACCAGAATCACCAACTGGTGGTATGATTGCTCCATGAATGAAAAGCCCTTTCCAAAACCTCAACCAGCCAACCCAATGCCGTTGGAGAAGTGGTTGCGACGTACCGATCGTGCCGAATCCGGACGGGAGGCATTCTTTCGCGGCCGTAATGACGAGTACAGGGTTTTTCAGGATGCCGTATCGAGCCTCAGGGACAATGTCATCGGGGGAGGCGCCATGATATTCCAGGGAGCTCCGGGTGCAGGTAAGACAGCACTGATGCAGGAATGTATGGAGGCAGTCCGCCAGCACTCAACCTTCGAGGACCCATGGATAGCGGTACTGATAGACCCATCGAGTCTGAAATGGCCAGATACCGTTGTTCGATCCATGGTCTCTGCAGCAAATGCCGAAAGCGAGCGTCTCTCGAATCATTCGGACAACCGGATATCTGCTACCCTGAAAAACTCCATCGAGAAGGGCAGGCAGCTTCTCAGGGAAATACCGTACAGGGACATTTCAGTCAGCGGAGCAACCCTGGGCAAAAGGGAGCTGGCGGAATCTTCCCAGGGGCTGTTCGAATACATACAGCCCCTGCTTGGCAACTATCATGTCGTCGTGTTCGTGGATGAAGCCCAGAATACCGTGAAGGATGACATGGTCAAAGGCGTGATAGACTGCCTGCATCGAAATACTCATGGCATTCCCCTGGTAACGGTCTTCTTTGGCTTGAGCGATACCGAGGAAATCCTGGCTGACCGGGGTCTTTCAAGACCTCCGGATGAGCGGGTAGTGAACCTTGAACTGCTGTCGCATGAGGAGTCCTCGCAAGTAATCAGGAGCGTTTTCGAAGCCTATGACTTTTCCGGTTCAGGGAAGGAGCGTGAAATCTGGGTGGAACGTCTGGCGGAACTGTCTCAGGGATGGCCACAGCACGTCAATCGGATAGCCGTTGCTGCTTCCCGCGTTATTGTTGAACATGGAGGCGAGATCAAAAGTGCATGGCTTGAACAGGCTCTTCATAACGCCCGGGATCGCAAGGAAAACTACTACAGGATGATCCTTCGCAGATGCTCAGGCCAACCATGGGTTTACAAACAGCTGGCATTGGCTTCAAGGGAGCGAGATGGAGTGCTTGGTTGGGATGAAATACATGGTCTAACCCGATTCGCTCGAAGCGAAAAAAGACAGTCTACAGATGAGTTTTTGTCTGATGCTCTTCATGCAGGGATCTTGATCGAGACCGCAAAACTTCCCAAACACTATCGAATTCCCATCCCTTCCCTCGGCGACTACCTTCGGACATTGCCTGTAAAACCACCGCCCGATGCCATATAGGACAAGTGAGGAGAAGGGTAAGCGACAAGTCATGAAATATTTCTTCATCCCCTCGTGCTACAGGATTGCCCGTACTGTTTTACATGGGCATATGCAAATTCACCCGAATAAGAGGAACAAATATTGGCCACACCAGAATTCACCTTTGAAGGCATCTATACGCCGATAGTCACCCCATTTCACAGGAATGGTGAAATCGATTTCGACACCCTCGGCGAGGTCATCGAGTTCCTCATTGAACAGGGGGTTCATGGACTGATTGCCGGGGGATCAACCGGTGAGAACTATGCCCAGACCGTCACCGAAAGACTCGACGTGGCAAAATTTGCCCGGCAAGCAATCAGTGGGCGCACGCCTCTGGTGATCGGCACTGGGGCCATGTTGACCCCCGACTCTCTGACTTTGGCAAGCGGTGCCAGAGAACTCGGGGCCGATGCGATTCTCCTTGCAAGCCCTCCTTATGCACTACCCACCGAACGAGAAAATGCCAGAAACGCCCTTGCCATAGACAAGGCATGCGGCCTGCCGATCATGCTCTATAACTATCCGGGGCGAACCGGCACCATGATGGGCGAGGCATTCCTTGATCAAGTTGCAAGTTCACGAAATTTTTGCGGCATCAAGGAAAGCTCCGGTGATATCAACAGTCTGCATCTACTTGCTTGTGATTACCCGCATATCCAGCTTGGTTGCGGCATGGATGATCAGGCACTGGAGTATTTTGCCTGGGGTGCAAGGTTCTGGGTTTGTGGCGGTTCGAACTTTTTGCCGAGAGAACATATTGCCCTGTATCAGGCATGGAAAATTACCCGTGATCTCAAGCAGACAATTCACAAGATCACTGAATCAGGCTGAGTCTCGGGAATTTTCATGGGTCGAGAAAGACCGGTGGTCGGGCAGCTGTTCAGGCCTGTGATGCACAAGGGATTCACTGGTGTACCGGAACAGGTTAGCCTGACAGAACCTCTCCAGTAATCAAGGGCGGACTATTGACGATTTGTTTTCGAGCCAGACGATTCCCGCGCCATGGAGGGCCTGCAGCCTGGAGCGAAATCCTCGGGGCCCGACCTCAACAAAAATCTCTCGAGACTGATGAGACTGCGGATGTGGCAGTGGTGGGTGCCGGGTTTGCCGGCCTGTCTGCAACCCGCCGACTTCTGCAAATCGAAAATCATCTCAAGGTAAGCGTGGTTGAGGCGGGGAGGGTTGCCGAGGGTGCTGCAGGGCGAAATTCGGGTTTCATGATTGACCTACCGCATGACATATCTTCGGACGACTATTCCGGCAAGAATCTTCAAACAGATCGAAACCAGATCGCCCTGAACAGGATGGCAATCCGCTTTGCCGATGAATCTGCCGACGAATACCGGATTGACCACAACTATTTCGACAAGTCAGGCAAAATCAACGGAGCAGTCAGTAACCGGGCTCATCAACGCAATCTCAGCTATGCTGAACACCTGACAGCACTGGATGAACCACATGAACTGCTTGATCGCAGACACATGCAGGAACAAATCGGCAGTAGCCACTACCAGTCAGGACTCTATACCCCGGGTACCGTGATGCTGCAGCCCGCTGGATATGTACACTCTTTCGCCAGCGGACTGGAAAGGAACGGGGTAAGAATCTACGAAAATTCACCGGTCCAGGTCATTGAGCGCTGCGGCAGTTTGTGGAAGCTGACAACACCCAAGGGAACGATTTCTGCAGAACGCCTCATTCTTGCCGTCAACGGCCAGCTTGAGAGTTTCGGGTTGATGAAACATCGCTTGAT
>JAPYNK010000026.1 GCA_028285825.1 Arenicellales bacterium
TGAAGATTGGTCGCCGCCATAAAGACATTGGCATCCAGCAAGTATTTCATCCATGCAGTCCCAGTCGCCGGGCCTCCTCATGGAGGGTGGCGGTCCACTCTCCCCCAGCCACAGATGGGCCAGCTCATGAGCCAGGGTAAACATCTGCTCTGCCCTGGAATCCCTGCCGTTGATAAAGATCAGCGGCGCAAGTGGATCAACCAGGGCAAAACCGCGAAACCCCTCCACATTCAAGGGGCGACGAGTATTGCTGCCCACCACACCGCTGATCATGACCAGTATCCCAGCCTGTTGGATCTGAGAGATGAAGCGGTGCAGAGCTTCGGACCAGTTTGGCAACTGCTGTCGCTCAGTCAGATCGAAACCAGTGGTCCGGGCGATCCCGGCTGCTACCCCAGGCACCTTGTCCGCCACCGAGGTGGAACGAACAAGGGTAGCCGCCTCCATGCCATGCAGGCGTTGATAGTCCCTGTACCAGGCCTGGCACCGCTGGCAGAGGTAGATGGTATCCAGGAGATTGGCACTCGGACGGGACAACCGCGCCCCGGGCAACGTGCGAAAGTCCGGAATCGGCAATGGCTCTTCGGGTGGGCACGGGAGAAAAAGCAGACCGATGGCGGTATGGGTGGTGTTGGCAAAGGCTTCCAGTTGCTTCAGGGTGGGCGCATGCTCCCCCCTAGCCAGTCGTTCAGTTTCGGGAACTTTTCCGCAAGCGCACCAGCACTTACCCCTGCGCGTTCCAGTGCCCAGTGGGACAGGTCGGGATTGACCGCAACCCGGGTGTTCATGCTGCCTCCCTGATTTCGATGTCCGGTTCCGAAACGTCCAACTCACCGGAGATGAGTTTGGGAAGGAGGAGGTCGCGGGTTTGGTGAAGCATGTTGTTGCGTTTCACGAAACTGACAATCGGAGCGCGATATGGCTCAACCATTTCATCAAACCGTGAAACAGTCTCCCCAGAAGGAGTGACAGCAACCAATCCTTTCACGCCTTTCTGATTGATGCCCGGTTGAGCGGCATTTGCATTCGCTGTTCGTATCGCTGAAATTGTGGAACTCTCATTCAGCCAAAGGTAAAGGGCATTCTGCACAAGTTGAGCTCCTGTGGAACGCAATAAAAATACATGCTCACTTACACAAAAATCGGCATGCGGAAATCCGTCCCCGAAATATGTGGAACATCCGATGCAGGCTCCACCCTTATAGAGCGCAACATCTTTATCCTGCACAATGCCTTTTCTCATACCTTGAAGAAAATCATTCGATACGAATTTTTCGTTTTGGCAGTGGTGAACACCAATACTGACTATGTTTTCAGCACCCACACTGGCGATTCCACTGGCTAGTGTCTACCGGAAAACCCAAAAACCGCAACTAACCCATTGATAAAACATGTTGTAAATGTTCGATTACAACCTGAAGATTTGCCGGGTGGAGCGATTCTGGAGTGAACATGCCCGATTACTGCATCAAGCCCCGTGATTCCTGCAAGCCTTCGCATTGTCAAGCGAACCGACACGAGGACAGCCAGGCATGTGCCGATGGAAATCGGCGAGGTGCGGATCGGGGACATTGAACCGGCCCCGAAATCGCGGGATGACATGCCGGCTCTGCTGACAGGGCTACGGCATCCGTACCGGAATGAAGGGACACGGGAGGCACTGTCTGCCCTGCCGGACCGGCACGTGCTGCCCGGCAGGGACCGTCACAACGGTCGTCGGAGCATGGAGTTGAGGGTGATTCCAGTGACGGGGGTTCCCAGGCAGGATCACGGTTGTGGCCATGACCGACTGCACGGGCGGGTCAACGGGCACCGGACGGTGCGCAGGTTTCCGGAGCATTCGGGTATCCCGGACGATGTTCGGCATCCTCTCCGTACGGTGACTGACCATGCGGGATGCCGGTTCCGGAGCTGCCGGTCAAGGCCAGCCGTCTAGTCGTGGAAGCGATCGAGAGAAGTTGAACGTTACCGCATTTGTGGCTCATGTTTTCTCATTTATGAGCCACAAACTGCCTTGCGTCCCATGCATGAGCCGCAAATGCTGAATCCACGACAGGATGCCGGTCAACCTACTCTAGCCTTGAATGATTTCAATCAATTTCGGAAATGCATAGACAGCAGACACATTTCCCCTTGTTTGCGCATGCTTCGCCAAAATGCCCAAATCCTCGAATGCAGACAGGACTCGATGGGCAGATGCGCGGGGAATGCCCTGACTGTTTTTGAAACTGCTGGTTTTGAATACCGGATTCTTGAATATCCATCCCAGTGCCAGAACTGCATATTGGGAGCGTACGTTTTGCGCTACTGCTTCCCCGGTTTGTTCGTACAGTTCAAAAATGCTGCGTGCTTTGTGGTAATTGTACTCGGCCTGTTTTCCGAGCGCTTCCAGGAAATACTTTATCCATCCAGCCCAGTTCCCGTCTTTCGACACTGACAAAAGCCCGTCATAATAGGCATCGCGATCGGCCTCAAAATAACTACTGATGTTGAAAATCGGCCCTTGTATGAAATTTTGCTGCCAGAGAAACAGGGGGATCAGCATTCGCCCCAAACGTCCATTACCATCCAGAAATGGGTGAAGAGACTCAAATTCTGCATGCAAAATGGCCAGCTGGACTAACCGATCCGGATGCTCCCGGTGGATGTACTTTTCCCATTCGCTCATTGCATCGTCAAGTTTTTGTGCTTCAATGGGGACAAATCTTGCCTCATTCATTTTGCAGTTTGGCGGGCCGATCCAGTTGGGAATGCGTCGGTACTGCCCCGGGGATTTACCGTGCCCACGAACACCCTGAAGCAGCACCGAATGCGCCTCCCTGATTACTCTTTGGGACAGGGGGTATTGTTCCAGTAATTCCTCCGCTTTCTGCATGGCCTTGATGTAGTTCCAGACTTCCTGAATGTCGAGCTGTCGTCCAGCTGAATCTGGCACCGTCCCGGCACCCCCGGACTCCAATACTTCCAAAACTGTTGCCTGGGTTCCCTCAATTCTTGAAGAAAGGACGGCTTCCTGTATTGTTAGTGGAGTGAGAAGCAGAAAAGGATTCGGTATCGCTCCCAGAATACCGTCATATCGGGCAATTGCAGCGGCCGTCGGGCCAAGCAGTGGAATCAAGTTCGACCATTCAAGGCCATGATCCGGCGGGAAGTCTCCATAATGATAGTAAACGGTCACAGTTCTGGCGCAGATTCTTCAAGCAATCAACAGGCATTGAATTGTACGGCATTTGCGGCTCATATTTCCTCATGCATGAGTCGCAAGTACTGCATGCGAAAAATCCACATTCAAAATCTCCCGCCGGGAAGCATCGTCTTGTTCCGTGGTTTGCGGGAAATGCCCGGGATCAAAGTTCTCCGGTTCTGAATGTACGGTATCCCTCAATAGTAGTAGCTGACATCAATTCCCTTCATGAACAGACCACGGTCATCGATGTTGTCCGTCAATGCCTTTTGCAACAGGTCCTTGATTTCCATATCCCTCAGTGCGCTCCGCTGTATGGCTGAAAGGTAACCTGATGGGCATCATGCCGGTGGTCATGGTGTTTCTCGCACACTGGCTGATTCCTGACGAGCCACTCAATCGCACCAAGGCAACGGGCGTTGCCATCAGCTTTTTCGGGCTCTTGCTGCTGGTTGGGTTTGTCGCTTTTTCCCACCTGCAGCAGGACATTTTCGGACAAATTAGCGTATTGAGCGGTGCGATCTGTCACGCCCTGTGCACGATATACGTCCGCCGTCATGAGCCCACTGGAATCCGTACACTTGCGACCGGCACCATGACGGTCGGGGCCGTCATCAGCCTGGTTCTTGCCTTTGCTTTTGAAAATCCCCTGCGCATCCAGCCGACAACCCGTTCCATGGGGCAATGCTCGCCCTGGGCCTGTTCCCAACTGCGCTCGCAACCCTCATGTACTTTCGGTTGATCAGACGACTCGGAGCATCCACTTTCTCGCAGATAAACTATCTGATACCGGTACTTGGCGGATTGCGGGGAATATGGCTGCTCGGGGAACCTTACAACTGGAAACTGTTCGGATCACTGGTGCTGATCGGTATATGCCTAGCATCAGAAATCCAGTTTGGGATTGCGGGAGGGGGCTTGATCGTAATTGCCCAAATTCGAGAGTATCTCAAGGAAAGCTGAAAATCCAGATACATTTATGGTTTCGGCGGTAGTTGGAAACATACAATTCAAATCGGAAATTCTGGAATTCACGCGGTTACAGACATTATTGGCATCTTGCATCCGTAACCAAACACGGACACTGCTCGCCCAATAATGTCGACAAGCCAGGGGTACAAGTGCCTCCTTGGACGCGTTCCATAATCCAGACTCGCATTATCGAGAATCTTTCGCTGGTTTTTCTCGAGGCATAATTCGGAATCTGGAACATGCTCGGCTCAATATCAGAAAAGTATAATTGATGGGTCAAAGTAATCTTAATCTGGATACTTCAACTGACTATCCTCATGGACAAAGCCCCCTGATGAAATTATCTGAAAGTTGGATTTATATTGAACTCCGAAACCGAGCCTCGCAAAATCCACCGCATGGTTCCTATGCTAGCTAGCAGAAACAACTGTGGCTTCCCGATTTCGCAAATAGGCCAAGAGTTGATATAGATTTTCAGAATGAAGTTTCCCTCCGTTACGTCCACCCAAAGACTCTTTGTAAAATTTGGCATCCATAATGATGCGTCGATTTGCGGACTCAAGAATTACATCGGCTTCCATACGTGGTAGCTTGGAACGATGACACTCTAACGTACCACTGTCCATCCAATTGACTCCACGACCATTCCGGTTGACCTGATAATGATTTTGCTCTCGCCGATAAAATTCAATGATAAAGTCTTCATACAATTTACCCATTTTCGCCTCATCAATATCTTTGAATTTGGCTTTTCCTGAATTTTCTTGCACGAACAGCTGCTCATTTATCATCCCGCATATAGACAATAGAAATCGATAGTACTGTCGATTTCTGTCAAGGCTCACCCGCTGAAATAGTTGACGCTTCAAAGGCAAGCATGTTACGCCATTTAATTTTTTATAAGCGTTTCGAACAATAGTTCGACACGAAGTGCCTGTTTAACAGTATCACTAACGAGGATCTTTCCACGGACGCTAGCTGTATTTTCACATACATCACGGTATCCGCAATCTATACCCCTTCTAATTAACAAAAAAACCCCCTCTGATAACATCTTCCCCAAAAGGTCATGGAGTCTCTCCAACCCTCCCAGTTCTTCCAATCGTACAACATCGCTCTCCTGAATGTGTCTCCAGGCATAGCACAGAAGGTAGTAAATGTTTGCGATGGGAATTTTCCTGCTGCTCATTGCGATAATATCTGAAACAATTCATCTAGCTTTGAAGGGTGGTCATAGTATTCACCTAGCAATGGCTCTATTTGTGTTTTCACAATGTTAAGATACCATTCTTCATCCGCTTGATCCTCTGGCATAAAATAACTGTGACCAATCTCGTAACGGAATCCGAGATCTTTGTCATCACGAATTTGGCCGTTTACCTTTAACATATTTCTATCAATTCGGCTGAGAAGATCCCGATCTACCCCAGCTCGCAGAAGATACTCACGAAATTTTTCGTTACCATAAGCAGGCTCAAGGGTTTCGAATCCAAACCGGCGGCGTAAGGCATAATCTACGATTGCCAGAGACTGGTCTGCTGTATTCATGAGACCTAGAATATAAACATTATCTGGGACACTGAATTTTTCTCCCGATTCACTGTAAGTCAGCAATATCTCCTGACCTCGCTTATCCGCCTCAATAAGCATTAGAAGTTCGCCGAAAATCCTAGATAAGTTGCCACGGTTGATTTCATCAATAATGAAAACATATCGTCTCGACTGATCTTCCCTTGCGCATTGACAGAACTTATAAAAAATACCTTCCCTTAGAACAAATCCACCAGACTCAGTAGGCCGCCAACCCTGAACGAAGTCTTCATAAGAATAGGATTGATGAAACTGCACCATTCCTATTGAACTTGTATCTTTGCGCCCTATCAAACACCATGCAATCCGCTTGGCAATGAAGGTTTTGCCGACACCGGGGGGGGGGCTTGAAGAATAAGATTCTTGCGTTGTGCGATAGAATTTAGAATTCGTTGAAACCTTGTTTCTTCCAAGAACAGATCTCGCATGGCAGTCCCCAGATCATATGGTTCAGTGTCTTGACAGGGATCTGATCACGCAATTTGACCGGTTTTTGGCATGGGTGCCATTCGACAGCCCGAATGTTGCAATATTCCGGACGCTCTTCATCGTATGCATAATCACCCTTCCACCTCCCCCAACCGAGAATTTTATTGCGACCTTCTTTTGCAAGAACAAAGTCTCCGACTTTCACTTCATGCACAAATTCCCACACAGCAAGCGAATTATTTTTAGGGTTCGGACCAAAGCCATTTTCGATCAATTCGGCATGCATATCCTCTCTTAATTCATATCTGCTGAGGTCACCCAAAGGATCCCAGCCGATAGCAGCGATTTTTTTATTGAGGAAGTTACTCCATAAACGTGCTCCATCCCCTGGCGCAATAACCCACACATCTGCGTTGCCGAAACGGCTCCTATACCATTCTTCGTAATCCGGCCTATCTGCATCAAAATTTTGATTTTGAGATGGTGCGTCATCCTTCCAACGCTCCCGCCAAGGAGGCTCAAAAAAATTGATTTCTCTCTCTTGGCGGGTTTCCTCGAGCCTCGTTCTGATATTATGTAGTTCTCTGTCAATTGCAGTAATATTCTCAAGATCAAAATTCGATGCACTTTCTTGAAAACCCTCGACGATTTCCTTTTTATGCGACAGTGACACAATTGGTTCAAACTCATCTGGAAACAACAAAAACAATACAGCATGTGGAAAGCACCGTTTTTCGCCATCTTCACAATTAAATATCCATTCCGCAAACCCCCAAGGATTGTTTAGCAAGCTCTCTCGATTTTCTAGCCTAAGTTGCCACCAGTGGAGCATCATGACAATAATAAATCGAAACTCACGCCATTGGTGTATCTTGCCCATTCCAAGCTCGGCGACACCTCCTGTAAGAACCTTGATGTCTAGTGCCCAGTGCTCTTCTGGCAAACTTCTTTGCGACCACCCCCATACTCTCTTGATGTTATCTAGTTTTCTTTCTTGACTGATAGAATTGGGAGTAACTATAAGATAGTTAATCCATAGAATTTCAGCCGCTAGCATTTTGGACTCGTTTGGAGCTGGATCAAGTTGTCCTTGTAGCTTCCCGATGAAATTACCGCTTCCCGCATCCAAGTTTTCGACAAAATATTTTTGAAGATAATTGAGCCACTCCTCTGTCCAAATCCTTTCTCCACAAAAAAGCGAGCCGCCGCCAAGCAGACAGCGCTCCTTCCATTTTTCCGCAGCCTCCAAAATAGTTTCAGCATTATTGAGTCTACTCATCGAAAAATCTCCGTTTCTATGTACAACAATTTATATCTGCAAGGCAACTTGATGCTCGTTCACAACTGTCCAGCACCTCTGATTTATCGTTCCCCCGCGAATGGGTTTTACTCAGCTATTTTTTGGGACTATGCCCTTAAAGCCAAAAATTGGCATCTCCAGTTCCAGTCCGAACTAATGGAATGGTCCTCTCCGCCGGGATGGGTCATGCTGTCGGTACAATCCGGCAGGGAGAGGCAGACATGGCTCATCTCCCCCGGGTTCGGCTTCGAAAAGCCCGGGCGATGCCATCAATTCACGCAGTATCGAGGAGTGAGCCATGACCAGGGCAAATACTACCACGAAATCCACTCGGACTCCGACCTGTCCCGGCACTGACCTGGCCGGGCGACCGGTCCATCGCGCAACAGGTTTCCGAGGGAAAGGCCGGGACCGCCTTATGAATTCGTTACAGGAATGGACTCGAATATTATGTCATCCCGAAATGTCGAAATGTATTTTTGATGGCCTCTCTTTTCTCCGGAGGGCATGGTACTTCGCGCTCCGCACCGCGACGATTGGGTGCTCTTTCTACGGGTATGCCGCATAGTTACCTTGCAGTGGGCGATCCAGCATGTTTTCAGGACAAAGCCATAACGCGACTTTACCCATACCTGAATTTCTTTGTACATCGATATTCGTCACCTCTGACTGGTTTAGCCCAAGTTTAACAGCGGTCAGGCCGCTGCAATGGACTTTTGACGGGAATCGGGCCGATATCCGCCGGTTTCTGTCCAAAAGCGGCACGAACGTGTCCGAATGCGACAGGGCAGGACCAGATTCCCGTTCGTAGTGCCATGAAATGAAGGAGGCATGTAAAAACCGGTTGCAACAGTCGTAGAATGGGGGTTTTCCACACCGCAGCCACGCCATGTTCATTCGGGAAACCACCACCGGGACCGCCGCCGACGGTTCCCGCTACACCTCGCACGGCCTCGTCGAGACCTGGCGCGATGGCACCTCTTTCCGCCAGCGCACGCGGATGAACCTAGGGCGCCACTTCCGCATCGGCAGGCCTTACTTGGAAGCTGCTGTGCCAGCAGGTCGGGGAGCTCACGGGGGCGCAGGAATCCCTCTGTTCCGGCCCGCTGGACCCCGATGTCGAGGCCGAGGCCCGGCGCATTGCCCGGGCCCTGCTGCAGCGGCAGGGCGAGTCGCTGCCGGAGGATCCGGAGCAGCAGGACTTCCAGCGAGTGGACGTCGGCTCGGCCCAAGACGGTGACGTCTGCGCCATGGCGAACATCGTGGGGCGCATGGTGCAGCCGGGCTCAGAACGCCGCACCAACGCGTGGCTGCGCTACGCCAGCGCGCTGGGCGAGATGCTCGGG
>JAPYNK010000027.1 GCA_028285825.1 Arenicellales bacterium
TGCCTTGTAAATATTCTCCATGAGTAACCATTTCAGGTATCGGCCAGTTGTTGACATGCAACCGATTCGATGAATAAATCGAAGCAGGTGCATCTTGTCAAACCCCCGGAAATCTGTCTTGCTTTTTGGGTTTTGACTGGCAAAGACATGATGCATATCCAAGAAAGCGCGAGTAGCCCGCACCGGTTCACTGCATGCGTTTGCAGTAAAATCCATATTTGAACGTGCGATACGCGTAACATGGCAATTTAGCCGAAATCGGGAAGTCTAAACTTGTGAACGATCAACTAGAAACTGAACTGGAAGAAGAACTGGAGATTTCCTTGGCCGAGGATGAGTCCGAGTTCCTCGACCAAGTCATGGAACCCTTTAACCCCTCGGAAATCGACATTGTCGTTGAGCCAAAGTCGCTGGATGCATTGATTGAGCGCATTCAGCACGATGAGATTGACATGAATACTGACTTCCAGCGACATGCCGACCTGTGGGACAATCGGAAAATGAGCAGGCTAATCGAGTCAATACTGATACGATTCCCACTGCCAGCCTTCTATTTTGATGCTTCAGAAGATCACAACTGGTTAATTGTTGATGGTCTGCAGAGGCTCTCGTCAATTCGAAAATTTGTCATTGACAAAAAACTGAAATTAAGCGGCCTTGAATTCCTGACAAATTTGAATGGCGCAACATATGACACCCTGCATCGCACTTACCAGCGACGCATCAAGGAATGCCCCGTCACCGTGTACATGATCAAACCGGGAACACCGGTTGACGTCAAGTATTCTGTATTCAGAAGGATTAATACTGGTGGACTGACCTTGAACAACCAGGAAATCCGCAATGCTCTTGCAAAACCTGCCGATAGGAAGATTCTCCGGGAAATCGCTGAAGATGCCCGTTCGATCGAGATGCTGGGAGATTTATCAAAAAGGATGCGCGATCAGGAATTGGTTTTGCGATTCTGGGCATTTCATCAATTTGACTACTTGGATCAAGGCAACAAAAAGGAATTGGCTTCTTTTCTGGACAAAGCCATGGATCAAATTAAGGAGAGCGATGAAGAGTATAGGTTGCGCTTTAAAGAAATTTACTTCAAGGCATTGGAGCGTTGCCGAGCATTGCTGGGGGCTTCCGGATTCCAGAAAAACCCCGATCCTGACTCAGCAAAGCGGTCAATTAACTCGACACTTTTTGAGGTGTGGATGGTAGAAATGGCCAAGCTGAGTAATGACGAATACGCAAAGGCAAAAAACAAAAAGGAAGTGTTTTTAGCGAATAACCGACTGTTGCTTGCTGATCGTGAATTTATTGACGCAATTACCTATTCTACCCAGATAAAAGGACATGTTGAAATTAGATATTTGAAAGTGCAAGAGCTAATTGCGAGGGTACTTAATGATTGAATTCATCAACATCAAAAACTTCAAGACCTTGTTGAATGCCAGCTTTCCTCTCGGAACCTTGAATTTATTTTCCGGCCTCAATGGCATGGGCAAGTCGACTTTGATACAGAGCTTGTTGTTGCTCAGACAGTCATATGAGCGCAATACCCTCGGGCACAAAGGCTTGTTGCTAAATGGTGATTACGTCAATCTTGGGACCGGGAAAGATGCGCTTTCAAGCTTCAGTGAACAGGAAGAGATCGTTTTTACTGTGAAGTGGGATGACATGGACAAGCCTGTTTGTTATGAGTTTGGTTATCAGCATGATTCGGACCTGTTGCCCTTACTCAAATCGGAAATGGGAGATCATTCAGAAGACTTAAGCCTATTTAACTCAAGTTTCCGGTATCTCAGTGCTGACAGGCTGGGGCCGCAAAGCCATCACCAGTTGTCCGAATTCCACATTCGTGACTTGAACTCGTTGGGCCATCATGGTGAATTTGTCGTGCATTTCATTGCAGTAAATGGTGCAAATGTGCTTGAGATTGAAGCTTTAAGGCACCCAAAGGCAGTGTCTGACAATCTGCTTGCAAATCTTGAAGCCTGGATGTCGGAGATTACTCCTGGACTGAAAATCAAGGCGGTGGCACAGCCTCAGTCTAATTCAGCAAGTCTTAGCTATTACTTCAAGCAAGGCAAGGAGACCACCGAAGAGTTTAAGCCCCAGAATGTAGGCTTTGGTCTCAGCTATGTTCTGCCTGTTGTTGCAAGCATATTAAGTGCTGATAAAGGTGATTTGCTTATTATTGAAAACCCGGAATCTCATTTGCATCCTGCCGGACAAGCACTTATGGGTATATTGTGTGCGATAGCGGCAAAAAATGGAGTGCAGATGATTGTTGAATCTCATTCAGACCACCTGTTAAATGGTATCCGTATTGCGGTGAAACAGCAGAATATTGATGCCAGTGACGTAAAAGTATTTTTCTTGCAGCGTGAAGCTTCCAGTTCAGTCCATGCTTCCGAAGTGATGTACCCAAATATTGACCAGAATGGACGAATTGATTGTTGGCCAGACGGCTTTTTTGACCAATGGGACAAAGATCTGGATCAACTTGTATGACTGATGGAATTGTTCTAAACCATCACTCTCTACCCTTCGCAAGTAAAGTTGAAGCAGACAAAGGATTGTTGGTATTTTTCAACGTGCTTAAAGTGTGCCGCAAGTCTGGATTAAAAATCCTACTCGTTGATGAAGATCAGGACAGGTCGCTCATGGGCATAGAGTTGGCTGAAGGGTACTTTATTCGCGACTGGTATGCTTCAAACAGCAAAAGTACCGGTCTTGCTGACCATTGTCGATTTTTAAAATCTCTCGAAACCCGACAGCCTCTATTCGAAACCGTCGATCTTGCGGATGCAGTTGATAATTTTGAAGTAGGACTTTCTGGCGAGCATTCAGGCAAATCCGTATTGCTGGCAGCATTTTATTTCGATACCTTTCTTGCAAGTTTCACCGCTTTAGCCATTTGGGTGAATCCACATGTCAATGTGTGGGTTTTGGAGCTTGGTGCAATCCCGGAGACAAGAGATGAAACTGTCTTGAACATCAGTGGTGAGACCAGCTTGAAGGTTCACGAGGAGAACCTTCTGTTGCGGCGCAATGCGCTACTCAATAGTGCAAAGGAAATTTGGCTGCAAAGAGAAGAGCTATTCCCGCATTTGACATTGCTTCCGAAACAGATTGGAACTGCCTTGCAAAACTGGTCTGCCCGGGAAGATGTGCTGTTGAAAGCAAGGGATGCCTTGAATGTTCTGGAGAAGTTTGGAGAAAAATGGGAAGGAGGCGAGTATTCCGAGTATCGACATCAGTACTTGAATGGCCTAGGTCTTGCCGCCGAAGTAAGCGGAGAAGCCGCCAGTGTCAATAACAATCGCGAGAAAAGGAAAGAGCGGCTTTTCTGGTTGGATGATGGGCGGCAGGTTTACTGTGAAAATCATGTGAAGCTGCCTGGCGGGTATCGGATGCACTTCTACCCCAATATCGAGCAAAAGCGAATTTATGTGGCGTATTTGGGTCCTCACTTAACCGTATAACACGAAACTGTCCGTCCTCGAAAAGGCGGGTTCAGGATCAGGCTTTCGAGGACGAATGCTAACAATCCCCGAATCCTTTTATTTCAAATCACCATCCCTTACGCTGCTATAGAGCTATCCTCCTCCCCGCAGCCATGCCGGCATCGGTAGTGCTCCGGCACCTTGCGGGTGCTCCGTAGGTACGGCGGATCCGAATACTCCGGTTCCCGACTCTCGAACGGATAGTCCTCGGGAACTCGTGGCAGTAGCCGTGCACCAGCTCTGCCCGATGGCCGCAGCTGAAGTCCGCAATCGCCTTCCCGTCACGGTCGACGCCGGTGCTGACGGCAGGCGGGTGCAGGGCATCCACTGGTACTACGAGCCGGTGGGGGCACCATGGCCGCGCATCCCGGGGTGTACTGCCTGTGCAGCAGCATCACCGACTTGGACGCCGACCGAATGTGGCGGACC
The DNA here is from genome assembly GCA_028285825.1 of Arenicellales bacterium. GTDB lineage: Bacteria > Pseudomonadota > Gammaproteobacteria > Arenicellales > Poriferihabitantaceae > Poriferihabitans > Poriferihabitans thioversatilis. The sequence continues at coordinate 3,933 of JAPYNK010000027.1, forward strand.
TGCATGACCCTGACCGAGGTGGAGGCAGTGTTCCGCTGCCTCAAGTCGGAACCGGGGCTGCGACCCGTCTACCACCGGAAGTCCGAGAGCGCCGAGGGCCACCTGTTCATCCCGGTACTGGCCTACCAGGCGGTCTGCGTGCTGCGCACCTGGGTGAAGGCTGGCGGCTACCATGACAGCTGGATGGTTGTCCGCGACACCGGATGCCGAAGCGACCGCACTCTGCGAGACCATTGGGCACCCCGCCCCATCCTGGAAACTGCGGAAAACCATCGCCTGAGTTCCCCGACCCGCAGACTCCCCCGGCCAGCCAGAAACACTTGTAGTGCCTCACCGTTTTTTATTCATTTCGCAATCAATTGGTTACTGCACCGATTGTTAAACTTGGGTTACGGAGTCGTCTGTACGAGGTGAGTGGCAAGGTTGTTCGTCATGCCAAACGGTGGGCTTTCAGGATCAATCCTGCTGACCTGGAAGTGCTCGATGAAACGCTGTGGAGAATTCGCACCTGCACCTCTCTTGAGCCCCGGATTCCGACCTGTTTTACCGCCTGAGTGCAAAAACCGGGAAGAATCAGGCTGGTAAAACCTCGATTTGAGGATTGGGAAAAGACTGCTTGTTGAGTTTCGATTACAGTGCATATATACTCCGGCTTCTTGACGAAGGCGCGTAGCTCAGTTGGTTAGAGCACCACCTTGACATGGTGGGGGTCGGTGGTTCGAATCCACTCGTGCCTACCACTTCGCTCAAACTGGAAATATCCCTATATGCACTGATTGACTTGAATGGGTCCGGAAAACCCGGTCAATAGCAGGAACTTTCAGAAATCTTGACATGAACAAGCGCTCCTTGGTATGGGGCGCCACTGTAGAAGGAGTCCAAAAAATGCCTCGAATTACTCTTCCTGATGGATCGGTTCTGGACTATGACCGCCCCATCTCAATCGCCGATATTGCCATCGACATAGGTCCGGGGCTGGGCAAGGCAGCCCTTGCCGGAAGACTGGACGGTTCCCTGGTTGACATTCGAACCATGGTCGCCGATGACTGCGAATTGCAGATCCTGACGGCCAGGGATGAAGAAGGTCTTGAAATTATTCGTCATTCCACCGCACACCTGATGGCTCAGGCGGTCAAGCAGCTTTATCCGACTGCCCAAGTCACCATTGGCCCGGTCATTGCCAACGGCTTTTATTATGACTTTCATTATCCGGACGGGTTTTCCGATGAGGATCTGGACAAAATTGAATCCAGAATGTCGGAACTGGCAAATCAGGAATTGAACATTGACCGGACAGTGATGAGCCGTCCCGAAGCGATCGAGTTTTTTCAGGGCACGGGAGAGAAATACAAGGCTGACATAATCCGGTCGATTCCGGAAGACGAAGATTTATCCATGTACTCGCAGGGTGATTTCATCGATCTTTGCCGCGGTCCGCATGTGCCGAATACCGGTCACCTGAAGGCATTCAAGCTGACCAAGATCTCCGGGGCCTACTGGCGTGGCGATCCGTCAAACGAAATGCTGCAGAGGATTTATGGCACTGCCTGGGCCGACAGGAAACAGTTGAAAGTCTATCTTCGGCAAGTTGCAGAAGCTGAAAAACGCGATCATCGGCGAATTGGGCGTCAGCTTGACCTGTTCCATTTTCAGGAAGAAGCACCCGGCATGGTATTCTGGCATCCAAGAGGATGGACGCTTTATCGGACTTTACAGCAGTACATGCGGGAAGAGCAGAAAAAACGCGGCTATCATGAACTCAATACGCCGGAAGTTATCGATTTTTCCCTGTGGGAGAAGTCGGGGCATGCTGACAAGTTTGCAAGCGACATGTTTTCGGTTGAATCGGAAGGACGCGCTTTTGCCTTGAAACCCATGAATTGTCCGGGTCATGTGCAGATTTACAACCAGGGCCTGAAAAGTTATCGGGATCTACCTCTTCGTTTTTGCGAGTTTGGCTCATGTCATCGTAATGAACTCTCTGGAGCATTGCATGGATTGATGCGGGTCAGGGCATTTGTCCAGGATGATGGTCATATTTTCTGTACCGAAGATCAGATTCAGAGCGAGGTGTCGGAATTTATAGACTTCCTGCATCATGTCTACATAAAGTTTGGATTTACTGAAACCCTCTACCGGCTCTCTACACGTCCTGCAAGTCGTGTGGGCAGCGATGCAGTCTGGGATGTGGCCGAAAAAGCACTTGCCGATGCATTGGACAGCAAACAGCTTCCCTGGGAAGAAAACCCCGGTGAAGGTGCGTTTTATGGGCCAAAAATCGAATTTTCATTGCGTGACAGTATTGGCAGGGTGTGGCAATGCGGAACAATGCAGGTTGACTTTTCGATGCCGGGAAGACTCGGAGCATCTTATATTGACAAACATGGCGAGAAGCGCTCGCCGGTTATGTTGCATCGGGCGGTATTGGGTACATTTGAAAGATTTATCGGCATCTTGATTGAACACTGGGAAGGCAGGTTTCCGGTCTGGTTTGCGCCGGTTCAGGCAGTTGTAATGAACATTACGGACCGGCAGCATGATTATGCCCAAGCCCTTGCCCATTGAGCAGTTCGCTGCGGACTGCCTCGGCGAATCCTGATTAACCGAAAATCAGCCTATTGCTGGGCCTATCCCTGTCTACAGCGAATGCAGAGAGATTCTAACCAGTGTGGCCTGACAGGTTCTGTGCAACACCGGCACAACACACTGAAAAATTATGCCAAAGCAAAACCCTCATCACCCATAGCATAATGCTGAAAAGATATTACCAATAAAAATATCAATGCTTTAAAGGTATGTATTGAAGATCCGATAGAACAAAAAATCCACTTGAAAATTCCTATAACGGTCGGATAAGATACGAGCCATAAATAAACCAGCCAATATGGATTCTGCAAAGCAGGCCCGGAAACTGGATAAAACGGAAATACGAGATGGCGAATCCGATCGCCGAATTGTTCGAAAAGTCTGACCCTCAGGAGGAACGCATGAAGCATGCAATCCGGTTTTCAGGGAATGGTTGAACGTTTCCGGACCGGTACAGGGCACTGGAAAACATCAATCATGACTGCA
>JAPYNK010000028.1 GCA_028285825.1 Arenicellales bacterium
ACATGACCTGATTTTACTTCAAGGCTCTCACTCGAGGATCTCGGGGAGTTATCAGTCATGAATCCCTAAGTTGATTTGATGTGTACTGGAGCGGGAAACGAGATTCGAACTCGCGACCCCAACCTTGGCAAGGTTGTGCTCTACCAACTGAGCTATTCCCGCATGTGTCACAAAATTGGAGGTTCGATTCTAACCCAATCATGATGGCTGTCAATAGCTTGTGTGCGTTCCTGCACATTAGACTGTCGGGCTTGACCATGCATAGTTGTCTAAGGTACTCCATCGTGGTCATGAACTAAAGCTATAGATCAATGGTAATATTCTCCTTTGTGTGAAAATCAAGGCCCATATGGCTACTGTTGTACAACTATCCGGCGGCCTTTTCCCGCTTGAAATACTGGGATAGTTTGCCCCAGCAGAACCACTCAACAATCCACACTCCTTGATCGAAAAATAACAAGGTTACGGGTGGAAACAAAGCCAGAACCGTGGGTATTCATGACCGTATGATTGGTGTAGAATGGTTCTAACAGTCGATTAATGGAAATAATTGATGGTAGCAAACAACAAATCTAATGCATACGAGAAATAATAATGTCTTTTAAAATCAAATATATATCACCCCCCCCCTTCCTAAATTTACCCTGAGTGCGATACTGCTCACCCTGACCCTTGGCCTTGCCGGTTGCGGTGGTGGCGGATCAGCCAATACCGATGGTGATCCTTCCAGCGTGGATAACAAACCGGTTCTGCACAGTCTCGTTGGAAGCGGCTTGTTTACGGCTGAAGGCGCTTCCTTTTCAGAGGATGCAAGGAATCCTTCATCTGTAGGCTTTTCCGAATCCACTGCTGAGAACACCGAGTATTCGCCCCTGACGACAGCCATCTCAAGGGATTTCGAGAAGGATACGTCCGCGGTTGCCGCGGACTTTTTCGTGACTTCCATTACCAGTACCGAAACCGGCCTGGAAATCAACTACATGATCGGGGAAGAAACCATGTCGGTAACCATGACCAGCGAGGACTGTTTTCCAAATCCAGCACCTTATATAAATTGTGACAAGGGTGGCGCTTACCTTTGGTCCATGACTTCTGATGATCCGATGGATTTTGACTCGGGAGACGAATTCCAGCATATGGAAGCCCAGCAACTCTTGGCAAATGGACATCGCTCGATTTACCTGTTCGGAGTCAACCCAGACAAGCTGCCCTCTGGGAGTGCCACCTATGTGGGTCGATTCCGGGCAGATGCCTACAAGACGACCAGTACCGGTAACGAGCAGAGAGTGAGATACCAAGGGAGAATGCTCCTCAATGCCAATTTCGACATGAGTGAGCTGCAAGGCAGGATTCATGCCATTCGAGGAAGTCAGCCCGGGCAATCACGCTCCAGCGAACGTGAGCCTTGGCCCACTTCCTATTTCACGATCTCGGACGGGAGGATTGCGAATGGCCAGTTCACGGCGGTCCTGACCGGATACGACAACGATACGGACACGCCGTTCAACGAAAGCGTGCGTGGCTACACGGGCCATATACTGGGCGAGTTCTTCGGACCCAATGCCGAAGAAGCCGGTGCGGTGGTTTCCGCCAGCAGGAATGTTGACGGAGAAGACCATGACTATGTGCTGTACGGCTTTGTGGGAGGAGATAGGTTTTATCCGGACCGCATGATTGGAACCGCCGCGATCAATACCGGCAGTCAGAGAAAATACGAAGAAAATACCACGAAACTTCTCGAGGAATATGGAACGGCAACGGTGGAGAGGACTGCCGCCGGCTGGCGAATCCATGTGGACAGCAGAACGTTAGAGATGCGAGACCTGGAAGACTATGCCTCCATGTTTGACGGGTATTACACCAGGGATGTTGACGGCGGACGAGCATGGTTCTGGAGCGCGACGGACTGGAGATTCCGGGGGCTTCCCGAGTTCGAGCATTTCAGTGTCAAGGGCTGGTCTTTTGAAGTGCGTGAGAATCCAGGGGACGATACAAAAAATAAGGAAGACAAACGTTGGCTGGTGCACGGCAACCGGACTTCTGCATCTGCCTTGCCGTCCTCGGTGAATGCGATCTACGAGGGCAGGATGAGGGCAGTGGAAGCTTCTTCCGACGAGGCTCTTGAATCACACACTAGACTGGCGACATGGTTTAACGGAGAGGCCAGACTTGAGGTGGATTTTGCCACTTCCAGAATTGATGGTTCGTTTTCAGCGCTGGAAAGGCAAACGGGCTCTTCCGGAGCGCTCGCTTCGGTAGTGGGAGGTGCTACCTTCAATGCCATGGTTGATGGAGAAATCTTCACGGCTGGGAATCTGGCAGGAACCGGAGCCCTGTCCGGATACGAGAATGGCAGTGTCAAGGGAGCGTTTTTTGGGCCGATGGCAGAGGAGGCGGCTGGAGTGTTCGGCATGACCAACCTATCGGCAAACAGGGTATTGTATGGCTGGTTTGGAACGCAACAGTGACAATAATCCTCTCGTTATACAGTATGAAGCCCAGCAGGTTATGCCGTATTGGCATAACCTGCTTGTTTATGGGCATGAATATTGAATTCTTCCGAAGGGACACGTAGAAGATATGCATATGACAGTACATAAAGCCCACTCACAGGGATTTCACGTCTCTGGGAAGGCATCATGCGCCAAAACCCACTCAAAGGAAGTGTTCGACGTACTGCAGCGAACAAGAATAGGAATCGGGTCCAATATCAATCAATGGATTTGGCCAGGCGGTCC
>JAPYNK010000029.1 GCA_028285825.1 Arenicellales bacterium
CCTCAACCAGAGCATCCATTGCGCAATCATAGATGTCCGCAAGAATAATCAGGGAATTTTCGGATGAGCAGGAAGTTGCGTTGTCGAAGGTTTTCGAGGCCTTTATCTTGCCGACAGCTTCTTCGAGGTTTGCGGTCTCGTCAATAATAACCGGCACATTGCCCGAACCAACCCCAACTGCGGGAGTTCCGCTGGTATAGGCACTTTTCACATTTGTCTGAGAGCCTGTAGCCACGATCAGATCGGCAGCCTCAAGCAACAGTCTGGTCATATTTCTGGAAACTGGTGAGGGCAGGACTTGTACAAGATCCTTGGGAGCACCAACCTTTGCGAGTGCGCTACGCATCAGATCAGCCGTCTCCGAAGTCGTTTTCCAGCCTGCCGGAGAGGGGGCCAATACAATCGCATTGCCACCCTTTAATGCCATCATGGACTTATTCACGGGGGTTGCAGAAGGATTGGTCGACGGCGTAATGGCGGCCACCACCCCGACCGGCTTGGCGTATTTGACCAATCCTAGATTAGGGGAATCCTCAATAATCCCCACGGTTTTCGTACGCATCAAATCGCGCAAAGTGCCGAAGGTCTTCCTCTGGTTTTTTATAACCTTGTCTTCAACATTGCCAATCCCGGTATCCTGAACCGCAAGCTCGGCAATTCTGCGTGCGTTTTCCGGCTTGTACAGCGACCAGGCTACAGCGGTGACCAGCTCATCGATCTGCTCCTGGCTGTAGCCCGCTACTGCCTGCATCGCTGACCGGGCTCTGGTAATCCATTCCCTTATAATTCGACGTTCAGCATTGTTCTCGATTTGTGACGACATCTAATGATCGGCTTGTCCAGTAATTTATTTGACCCGAATGGTTCGTGGAACCATCCAACGCCGATTGTATCCAGTCAAGGCAGCCGACTCAATAAACACAGGGTAGTATGAATCTGGATCTTGCGCCATGGATACTCTTCTGGTGTGCTCTTGCCATGGCCTGCGGTGGGGTGATAAAGGGAGTTTTGGGGATTGGAACACCACTTCTTACTGTACCCATGATGGCATTGGTTCTGCCTGTTCATGAAGCCGTTGTCATTATGGCGATTCCAGTGGTGGTTGCCAACCTCTGGCAAGCGTATGATGCCGAACGACCGCTTGAGACTGTACGGCGGTTCTGGCCCGCCTTAACGGCCCTGCTTGCCGGAACCTGGCTCGGTGTCTGGATTCTCTCTGGCATACAAGAGAAGGTACTGTTGACAGTCGTGGGAATCATGGTCATCTGCTTTACCCTGATTCAGGGATCCAAGCGCAGGATTATGATACCCGCTCGTTTCGAGAGGTCCGCCGGCGTTGCATTCTGCGGAAGTGCCGGACTGATTGGCGGCCTTTCTTCCATGTTCGGGCCAATGATAATTCTGTATCTTGTGTCCCTGCGAACGCTTTCGAAGGACAAATTCGTCAATACCATAAGCTTTCTCTACGTCGGTGCCGTTGTTCCCTGGACTGTATTGCTGGTCATCATGGGAGTCATGGATACACGACTCGCGCTCATGTCGGGACTTGCCGTGATTCCGCTTTCTGCGGGATTGCTGATCGGACGATCAATCCGAAAATATGTCAGGGATTCGATTTTCTATCGCCTGATTCTTGGCGTGCTGATCGCCTCCGGCGGTAGCATGATCTGGAGGGCGCTGCTCTGAGAAATTCCGGTGAACCGGTTCCAGCAAGTCAACAATGATGGATTTTGCCAACATATATCCCGATCCAGCACCGGCAACTCCCAGTCAAGTCGCAAATTCACTTTCAATCTGGTTTGATAGTGTAAAATCCGGACATGTGAGCAATTGTGCTCATCGATACCAAAATCGAACTTCGTGTGCTCGCAATTCGGTTATGACCGTAGTTCCGGGCACCAATTCCAGAAAGATGGCTAATACGTTCGATCGTGGTTTCGCCACCGCCAATTGAACCAATCAGTGAGGATTAATAATGAAACTTACAAAATATATGGCTTCGGGGCTGCTTGCATGCAGCATGATGCTGGTCTCCAACGCATCATTTTCTGCATGCGCCACCGACTCTCTACCAGACAGTCTGGCGGGCCCGGATGGTTTTCCGGAGCGCGCCTTGACCATGATCGTGCCCTATGGCCCAGCCGGGGGTTCCGGCCAGGTCGCACAGGCCATGGCTCAGGCTGTGACCGAATTGACCGGGGTCAATATCAATCGCGACCACAAACCCGGTGGCTCCGGAACAGTCGGCATGACCGCTTATATGGCATTGCCTTCTGACGGATACTCCGTACTTGAACATATTGACGATGCATCGAGTGCCCATGCGCTGGACTCAAGCAAGCCCAACCCGGCTTCTGACCTGATTCCTCTGGTTATTTCACAAATCACCTTTTCACAAATCTTCATTCGAACCAACGAAGACCGGTATACCGACTGGAATTCTTTCGTGGAATGGGTCATAGCACAAGACGGAAAAGCTACCATTGCCAATGTATCCAAGGAAGGGTCTATGGAACGGGTAACCATGAAGGCCATATCCGATGCAACCGGCATGAGTATCCAGCAGATTTCCTTTGACAAGGGTGCGCCGCGATACGGTGCTCTGGCAGGCGGTCAGGTTGATGCACTGTTTGAGCAGCCCGGCGATGTTCGTAAATTTCTGGATGCAGGCACTTTCAAGCCAATCCTGACTATTCTTCCGGAAGCGCCGTCGGCCTTTCCTGATGTTCCCGCTCTTTCTGGTACCGGACTGGATTTTGAGCCACTGTATCGATTTCGCGGTTTCTATGTACACAAGGATGCGCCAGCGGATCGAGTCGAGTGGTTGAAGTGGGCATTTCAGAAGGCCTATTGCCAACAGAGCTATCAGGACTACAACGAGAGCAAGTACATGCATCTAATCGATAGTTATCGGGACACGGAAGGTGCCCGCGAACTGATTACTGCGACTATCAGCCAATACAGAGAGGTCTACAAAGAGATGGGCCTCGATGTCAAATAGATCATTCCCCTGATTTTACCTGCCCTGGCATTTCAGATGCCAGGGCATTGCCTTATTTCACTCTAGTGTGAAAAACCTGCGTATTGCTCATATCGCCGAGGCAGCGATCTGGCTTTCGCTTGCCTTGCTGCTGTTTGTCAACTCGTTTGATTTCAATCAGGAAATCGAAATTTACAAATATGGAGCCTCTGCATGGCCCAGGGCATTGCTCCTGCTGATCGTGGTGGCTGCGATTGGCCAGTTGTTCGGTCAATGGCTACGGGGCGAATCGCAGGGTTCGGAAATGCTGGGCAAGGCCTCTGATGATGGTGCCGAGCTGGCGGCAGAACTCTCGGATCACAATAATCCGAAATGGCTTTTATGGACATTTCTGATAATGACGATTCCCTTCTTCTACATGAATGTACCGGGAATTGTGGGCGATCTTCTGTCTCTGGAAAAAGCCGGCCTGAACCACGTAAAACTACTGACCGCGACAGTTTTGCTGGGTATATTCCTGCTGGCGATTCGTGGCAATCACATTGGCGGGATGCTGACTCTGCCATTGCTGTTCGGCGCTTTTCTTCAGGACTTCGGCTTTTACTTCACTGCACCGTTTTTCATATTGGGTACGATGTACCTGATGGGAGAAAGACGCTGGAAAAACATGGTCATGATCGGTGCCCTGATCATGGGTATCATGCTGGCGTTATTCGTAAGTCTGCTTTATGTTGGCCTACCGACTGGAATCATCAGTCCGTTTTACGAGTTCGGTACATCCATAGTGAATCTGCTGCAATAGCCGCACAATGGATACCCTGACCAATTTCATAAACGGAACCATTGCGTTATTTGGTGATCCACTTGGCATCCTGATCTTTTTGGGAGGGGTGATTGGCGGCATGCTGTTCGGGGCGATACCCGGTGTCAGCATGCTGACCCTTGCAGCGATCCTGCTTCCGTTTACGGCGCATCTTTCCCCGGAGCATGGCATCATGCTATTTTCAGTAATCTATTGTACGGGCGTCTACGGCGGTGCGATTACTGCGATTCTGTTCAACATTCCGGGAGCACCAGAGAATGCACCGACCGCCTTTGACGGCTATCCCATGACCCAAAAGGGACAGGCGGGCAAGGCCGTGGGTGCCGCTGTGACCTGTTCTGCGATCGGCGGTACTGTCTCTGCCGTAATCATGATGATCGCTACCGCGCCGATTGCCGGTTGGGCGATCTCAGCGTTTGGTCCGCCGGAAATTTTTGCCTTGGTGTTTTTCGGACTGGCAGTGGCCTCTTCAGTTGGAGCCAAGACCTTCTGGAAAGGGTGGCTATCGATCCTGCTTGGACTGCTGATTGCGGTAGTCGGCCTGGATCCGGTTGGCGGCATCGAGCGTTGGGATTTTGGCATGCCCTACCTGTTGGCAGGCATTCACTTCATTCCGACAATTCTCGGTTTTTTTGCGGTCTCGGAAGTATTTGTACAGGTCGAAAAGAAGGCCAGGGGTTCTTACAGTGCGCCAAAGGTCAGCGTCGATTTTCCGAGTCTGGCAGAGCTTTTTGCCCAGAAGATCGCAGTCATTCGGTCCATAGTGATTGGTTTTTTCTGCGGTATTCTGCCTGGCATTGGAGCAACTCTGGCGGCCTTCATGGGCTATAACGAAGCAGTGCGCTGGTCCAAGGACAGCAAGGAATTCGGCACGGGAAAAATGGAAGGCGTGGTTTCCTCTGAAACGGCCAATAATGCGGCTACCGGTGCTGCAATGATTCCGCTATTGGCTCTTGGTCTTCCAGGCGGTGCGCTGACCGCAATGATGGTTGCGGTTTTCCAGATGCATGACATGGAGCCCGGGCCATTGGTATTTTTGAACAGTGCTGATCTGGTATGGGTTGTTTTCTCCGCCATGTTCTTTGCCAACCTGTCCATCCTGCTGATTGGATTCCTCGAGACCAAGACCATCATTAATCTGCTCCGTATACCGTTTCAATTTCTTGCTCCTTTGATCCTTCTGCTCGCTACCATTGGTGCTTATGCCGTCAGGGGCTTGCCGATCGATATTGTGGTGATGTTTATTGCCGGCATTGTGGGGTTTTTCCTGCGTCGGTCCGGTTATTCCGTGGCCGGGATAGTGCTTGGACTGATTCTGGGAAAAATCGGCGAGCAAACGTTTGCACAGGCTATGCAGATGCTCCACTTTGAATGGTCGGGATTTTTCTCGAGACCCATTGCAATTACCCTGATTATTGCGGGCATGCTCACCCTGTTGAATAGCATTTATTCTTCTTTCTTCAAGAAATCGACCTGATGTCGATCGGCTTGCGAAATGGCAAGCACCAACGCCCGATCGCGCCCTGCCTGGGTAATGCCTTGATCCATTTCGCCCCCTGATGATCGGCTGATGCGGAAACCATGCAGAAATTTACCGTAAGGCGTACCTGATGGCACAAGTTTTCAGGTATCGCAAAGCCTTTTTGAGGCCGCCCTGAAAGTGCTGCGGACGGGCATGCTATAATTGTTTCCCTGAAGGAGAATCCAGTCTGGATTCATCTACCATACCCTTATCTGACTTGATTGAAAGACTATGAACAGACGGAAACTTCTTTTGAATGCCGGCAAGGCGACACTGGCGATTCCCCTAGTTGTACTGGTTCGCCAGGCTGCGCATGCGACGGATCTGCCCGAACTTGAGTTGACCGATTCGACCGGACAGGCCCTGGGATATATCCGGGAATCCGAAGTGGATGACCAGACCTGTGCCAACTGCCAGCTCTATACGGGTGTTGAGGGTGAGGATCTCGGGCCTTGCGCGTTATTTCCCGGGAAATCCGTCCGAGCTGCCGGATGGTGCAAATCCTGGATCCAGAAAGTCTCCTGAACGACGCGCAGACAGGCGAAGATTTCGCATCGGAGCAGCTGTCTCGTTATAACTGGTTGTCAACTTTTGCCGGTCCGGCCGGCAAAAGAAGTTGCAATGCATGCCATGTGCTCAAGCAACAGGACCTCTCCCTCCGTTGCCACTGGTGACCAGCAAAATGGAAATATGCCGGATACCCCAGATCTTGTCTTGCTGCTTTGGGCTGTTTTTCTCACCTAAAATCACCGAGCAGGTAAGCCAATCAAGCTGCCCAGACAAGGAAGGGCTCCGGAAAACGGAGCCTTTTCACAGGGTGTTGCTGGATATTTCCAGCCTTGGCTGGAAACTCCGAAGGGTGACATGGACTCGCAGTTAAAACCACACCCTTTTGATGTCCACATAGCCAATATGCCGACTTCGGATTTTTCTTTCGAGTTGCTTTCGGTCACTGGACTTTTGGCGGTAGCGATTCATGCAATCAAATCCAGCAAGAAAGCCGGGCATCGCGGAAGTTTGCTCTAGTGCAATAACCTTGGGAAGATCGACAACACAAGCCCCCACTGCAACAATTAAAAGGGGCTTATAAAGAATGGTTGACAAATAGTGCCGAGTCAGACAGATCAAGCCAGTCCAGCCACTGAATTTGCAAAAAACGCAGTAGAAATACCTCTTCC
>JAPYNK010000003.1:0-1586 GCA_028285825.1 Arenicellales bacterium
TGTTCCTTGAAAAATCAAGCGATTGGTCAACTCGACCTCTTGACCGGGATTCTATGCCCGCAGTGTGACGGTTGCATGAATGGAGGATTTCATTTTTCAAGATCCAGTTCAAGCCAGTATGGACGATGGTCCGAGCCGTCAGCATCGACATCGACCCATGCCCGTAAAATGGACGAGGCCAATTCCGTGTTGACAAAGCAGTAATCGATTCGAAGCGGCCGGCCTGGCTTGTGGCCTGGCGGATCTGGCCACCAGGTCAATGAATCTTTGCTTGATTGCTCCGCGACAAGCCAGCTATCAACAAAGCTCCCCTGATTCACACCATACCCGTATGCGGGATCGGGTTCACCAAGTAGACGGATGTATTCAGTACTGTTATCGGTAAAGTTGAAGTCACCGAGTAGCAATGTGTGATCTGGAACCGGAATGGGTTTTTCCTCGTTATTCCAATCCATCAGAGTCGAGTTTTCCGCTTCACCGAGGCCGCCATGTGGCGAATCGGGTGTCACTGCCCGCCCGCAGTATTCAATCATTTTATGCATTTTCGTAAGTGCTTCTACCTGTGCCAACCGTTCAGTCACTGAAGTTGACGACAGATGGATGCAATAGACTCGAAGCGAAGTATCGGGCGTCTCGATGACGCACTCGAGTACACCGGTTGGAATCCCAGTTATGGAAAAAGTGGGTATCTGGGGAAGCAGTAGAGAGCGGGAGGAAAGTATCGGCCATTTGGAAAGCACCATTACCCCGAACTGACGTCGTCGATTCCTTACTTTGCCCCCGTGATGGACAGTGCCGGCATTGAGATCAAGAGTGGGGAAGTATGTCCAGAAGTAACCCGGCAACAATTCGCCGATCTGTTCAGGCTGATCGGTCATTTCACTGCGTAGCCAGAAACGCTCGACCTCCTGCAACGCAATGATATCAGCATCACGAATGGCCTTCGTGATAAGCCGTAAGTCGACTTTGTGATCCAGTCCCAGACCGAATCGGATATTGTAAGTTACGACTTTCATGATGGCAGTTGCTCAGGCAGTCAGTACTGGAGGAAGTCGAAGAAGGGTAGTCACCTCCTGGGTACAGCATGATAAGCCGGGTCAGCGGATAAAGCAATCCGGTAAAAATTTCCTTGTTGACAACCAGCGTTTGAGAGAAAGCAAAAGCAACAAGGGAGACCATGAGTCGCATATAGCGAGCAGTGGTTGTTCGTCATTGGCTTGCTTATCCCTCTCAGAAGTGTAGCATTCATTCCAATGGCCTGCTGCACTACCAGTCCGGTTAGGTTGATCTCTCGGTATAATCCCTCATTCGCCTGTCAGCAACCGGGCGTGTTCCATTCCGGGATGGAAGGGGAGCCAGTGAGAATGAATGGAATGTCCTACAGGACATTCAGACAGCCCTGTCCCAGAGTGGCGTGCTGCAATGAACAAACAGCAGCACTGGATGCTGTTGATGAGATGCAGATCAAGAGATTAAAGGGAGTGCCCAGGCATTGCGACTTTGTTATGATAGATTCATTGAGCGATAGGGCTGACCTTGGTTCATGCTCTCTGTTCAATCGACCCGACTTCGCTCTGGCGATTCTT
>JAPYNK010000003.1:1599-2810 GCA_028285825.1 Arenicellales bacterium
GCGGAGCGGTGCGTTTGACTGGGTCCGGGCTGTCGATGGTTGACTGGAGGCCTTTCACAGGAATACTGCCGCCTCTTTCGGATGCAGAATGGCTTCACGTCTTTGAACAATATCGCCGATTTCCGGAATTCAGGGAAATCAATTTTTCCATGGGGCTCGGCGAGTTCAAGTTTATTTTCCTGATGGAGTATGCGCACAGGATTCTGGCACGTCTGACCGGAATAGTCTTTCTGGCTCCGTTTGTGGTGCTTCTCTTGATGCGCAAGATCGAATCTCGAATGATTCCCCGCTTATGGAGTCTATTTGTTCTGGGCGGTATACAGGGAGTGATCGGCTGGTACATGGTGCAAAGCGGGCTTGTCGACAATCCGGCGGTCAGCCAGTACAGGCTGACTTTGCACTTGATGGTGGCTGTCATCATTTATGCCTACATGATTCGGCTGGTTATCGGTTTTTTCAATTCCGGCCAATCGGCTGGGGAAGCGGATTTTGTGGATCAATGCGGTGGTTTTGCCATCGCTGCGGTTTTCGTCATGATCGCAAGCGGGGGATTCATGGCTGGGACTCATGCAGGGTTTATACTGAATACATTCCCGGCCATGGGAGGGGTCTGGATTCCCGATCAGTTGTGGGTGATGAGCCCGCCATGGCTGAATGTATTCGAGAACACGATTACCATTCAGTTCATGCATCGTGTATTGGCATTGGTAGTATTCCTGATTGTCTGCACCTATGCATGTCTTCTCTTTCGCAGGAATGCAGGCATCGATCGACTGATGTCCCTGTTGATGGCCAGCATGCTGGCCAGTCAGGTTGCATTGGGAATTGCTGCCCTGATCAACGGTGTGCCGACTGTACTGGGTGTGGCGCATCAGGCCGGGGCAATACTGTTAATGACCAGCATCTTGATTGCGCGTTTTCATGCGGCACCGGGATTTCGCTCCATTTCCTGACAGCCATTGCCTGCTGAAACTCCGGGTTTTCGGAAGCAGGGTCCTGCTGCTGGCAATCCTTGAACCGGCTAGAACTCGACCGGTTCAGTGAGTGCCGATGGAGAAATTCGGCAAGGCCTGGAGCAGGGCGGTCTTTTTACAAAACGAAAAAATCATCCAGAGTGGAGAATATAATTCAGGGGTCGAAACCCTATTGAACGCAAATGGCGTCAATGCCTTATGTCATGAAGTATTTCATTCCCTGATGATTGACTGGAA
>JAPYNK010000030.1 GCA_028285825.1 Arenicellales bacterium
GAAATGCCCAATATTGCAGAGAATCGCTTCATTTTTCATTTGCAGAATGTGTGCATGCGTGATGACCTGATAGTTTCCGGTAGCCGTGACAAATATATCTGCGATTGAACAGGCGTCTTCCATGTCAACCACTCGATAGCCCTCCATGGCAGCCTGTAATGCACAAATCGGATCGACTTCCGTTACCCACACGGTTGCGCCCAGCCCCCGCAGTGATTGCGCACAACCCTTGCCCACATCGCCATAACCGAGCACAACGGCAATCTTGCCGGCAATCATGACATCGGTCGCCCGCTTGATTCCATCGACCAGTGATTCACGGCAGCCATACAGATTGTCGAACTTGGATTTTGTAACGGAGTCATTAACATTGATTGCCGGAAATGGCAACTCTCCATTCTCCGCCATCTTGTACAACCGACTCACTCCGGTTGTCGTCTCTTCAGTCACACCCTTGATCCCCTTCAGGCGACGACCGTACCAGTTTGGATCGAGATCCAGATGTCTGCGAATTGACGAATACAGGGCCATTTCCTCTTCATTCTCCGGATGATCGAGGATTGAACGGTCATTCTCTGCTCGGGATCCCAGAATCAAGAGCAGAGTTGCATCACCCCCATCGTCCAGGATCATGTTCGGCCCCTCGCCACCGGGCCAGTCCATAATTCGATTGCTGAATTGCCAGTACTCGTCCAGTGTTTCACCCTTGAATGCAAATACGAATTTCCTTGTGCCCCCATTCGGCAAGGGACGTATCAGCCACATGGTAGTCCGGGGAAACTTCTTTGAGGGGTTGGGTAGATATCATTATCTTGATCGGTAAATGTGATTGGGTTTAATCAGGCTTCGGATTGAAGGACATCGGCCTGGTCCGTTTTCTCCCATGAGAATTCCTCTTCAGTTCGGCCAAAATGTCCGTATGCGGCTGATCGGCCGTAAATCGGCTTCAGTAAACCAAGATTCTGCAAAATTGCCTTGGGGCGCAAATCAAAATGCGCCTTGACCAGCATTTCAATAAGCGAACTGGAAACCGTCCCCGTTCCGAAAGTCTCAACCATGACTGAGACCGGTTTAGCCACGCCAATGGCATAGGCTGCCTGGATTTCGCACTTTTCGGCAAGGCCAGCTGCGACAATATTCTTGGCAACATGTCGCAGCGCATAAGCCGCCGAACGGTCAACTTTTGACGGATCTTTTCCTGAAAATGCACCGCCACCATGATGCGCTGACCCACCATAAGTATCCACAATAATCTTGCGACCGGTTAAGCCACAGTCACCATGTGGACCACCAATCACAAACCGTCCAGTCGGATTGATCAGGTATGTGGGATCCCGGTTCAGCATTTTGGCCGGAATAACCGGTTTGATGATCTCCTCAATGACTGCTTCCTCAATGGTTTCGATTGAAACATCCTCATGATGCTGTGTAGAGATGACCACCGTATCAACCGACACGGGGCGACCATCTTCATAGCGCACTGTGACTTGAGACTTGGCATCGGGCCGTAACCAGTCAAGGCTGCCGGACTTCCGCACTTCCGATTGTTTCTTCACGAGGCGGTGTGCACAGGTAATGGGGAATGGCATCAGCACATCGGTCTCATTGCATGCATAACCGAACATCAATCCCTGATCACCCGCACCTTGATCAAGATCGATGCCTTCACCCTCATTGACTCCCCGGGCTATATCCGGAGACTGCTGATCCAGTCTCACTTGGACATCACAACTCAAGTGATCAAATCTCAACTCGGGTGTGTCATACCCGATTTCCCTTATCTTCTGTCTGACCACTTGTTCGTAGTCCACTCTCGCATTCGATGAAATCTCGCCAGCAATAACGACCAGACCCGTAGTCACCAGAGTCTCGCAGGCAACTCTGGATTTTGGGTCCTGCGCAAGCAAGGCATCCAGAATCGCATCGGAAATTTGATCAGCCACCTTGTCGGGATGACCTTCCGATACCGATTCCGAAGTAAAGAGATAAGAGTTCGACATATTCAGCACCCCTTTTGCTGGTAGAGGCAATGGTTAATTCATAAAGCAAGGGCTTGCGACGAATCGAGCAGATGGCTCATCTCGAATGCAGTAAATAATCTCGTTTTTCACTCACTGGGACTATATGTTGCCAGAGTGGTTTCATGGGCATCCTGTCGAACGGATTTGCTTAAGCCTGCCAACATCTGCATAACGGTTTATAATAACATACCCGATCTTTCAACACTCCCGAATTTTTTCGGCACAATGCAAGGACATGCCATGCAGTGAATCCTGGCGATCAGGTTCCCAAGCTACTCAATGCTGCCTTCTTGAAACACTCCCTACATGCCAAAAACCGATCAACAATCCGTCCAGACAGCCCGCATTCTTCTTGAAGCGCTACCCTACATTCGCCAATATCAGGGTGCGACCCTGGTCATTAAGTACGGCGGTCATGCCATGGTCGATGCACGCCTCAAAGAGAGTTTTGCCCAGGATCTGATTCTGATGAAGCTGGTGGGCATAAACCCCTTGGTCGTGCATGGCGGGGGTCCGCAAATCAACCGGGTATTGGAGAGAATTGGCAAGGAATCGGTCTTCGTGGATGGGATGAGAGTCACCGACAATGAAACCATGGATGTTGTTGAAATGGTTCTCGGCGGTCTTGTGAACAAGGAGATTGTCAACTTGATCAACTCGCTTGGCGGTCAAGCCGTGGGACTGACGGGCAAGGATGGCAACCTCATCAAGGCACGAAAACTGAAAAGCAGAAATCAATCCTCAAGTACGGGAAACCCCGGCGTCCCGATCGATTTTGGTCAGGTAGGAGAAGTTGCATCGATAGACCCTGGCATCCTCCATGTTCTGGAATCGCACCGCTTTATACCGGTCATTGCGCCAATAGGCATTGGTTCTGACGGCAACACCTACAATATCAATTCAGATCTTGTAGCCGGACATCTTGCGGCAACCATGAATGCCGATAAATTGATGTTGCTGACCGACACACCCGGAGTACTTGATCAGGACGGAACACTGATTCCCAAGCTAAAGGTCGCCAAAGTTCAGGGCCTGATTGAAAACGGCATCATTCAATCCGGAATGATTCCCAAAGTCCAATGTGCTGTTGAAGCCCTCAGTGGCGGCGTTGAGTCATCACTGATCCTTGACGGAAGAATTGAACATGCACTATTGCTGGAACTGTTTACCGATTCAGGTATTGGCACTTTAATCTGTAAGTGAATCAAGATTAACAGGGGTTATACTTGCTGTCTGCCATATTGAATACTGTTTAGCCTGACAATAAACTTTGCACAGCTATGCCTGAAATACACAAAGAACGCGTGATCGGTATACACCACTGGTCAGACAAGCTTTTCACGATTAAAACCACTCGCGATTCCTCCTTGCGCTTCCGAAATGGGGAATTCATCATGCTTGGAATTGATGTCGATGGCAAACCATTGATGCGCGCATACAGCATGGTCAGCGCCAACTATGAAGACTATCTTGAATTCTACAGCATTAAGGTACAGGATGGCCCGCTGACATCCCGTCTCCAGCATATTCAGGTAGGCGATGAAGTCTATGTCAGTAAGAAGCCAACGGGTACCCTGTTGTGGGATCATCTGCTCCCCGGCAAACATCTCTACCTGCTAAGCACCGGGACTGGCCTGGCACCATTTCTGTCGGTAATCAAGGACCCCGACGTCTATGAAAATTACCACAAGGTCATTTTGATACACGGCTGTCGCTTCATTAACGAATTGACCTATGAGAAACTGATTACCCACGAATTGCAAAACAATCCATATTTCGGTGATGACGTCAAAGCCAAGTTGCTTTACTACCCGGCAGTCACCCGGGAAGAATTCAGGAATTATGGACGCATCACGGAACTTCTCGAGTCCGGACAAATATGCAAGGACCTCAGCATGCCTGCTCTCAGTTTGGAGAATGACCGGTTCATGATTTGCGGGGGACCGTCAATGATAAAAAGCATGACCACCATTCTGGATGAGATGGGATTTTCGGAAACCCGCAAATCGGACTTCCGGGAATATGTGGTTGAACGAGCCTTTGTCGAGCAATAGCCTCAACCAAACCACCTTCCGTAAATGCCACCATAAGCGAATGACCTTTACATGTCGGGTTCATTCAGTCTCTGTTCACTCACATTCAAATTTTCACACAATCATTAAACTTTTTCTATATAATGAGGATTGTCTTCAGAAACCTTCATGAAGACAAGTCAACATTAATGTCCCATGAAACGCTGTTTTTTGGCATAGCATATAGCTTGACACCTTAAAATCATTCATTAATTTCATCGAAACAGGAGAAACCAAAAATGAAAGAAACACTAGACCGACGAAAGTTCCTGAAGGGTACTGCACTGGCAGCGACTGCCACGGCAGGAACCCTGGCCGCACCCTCAATCGTTCGTGCACAAACCACTCTGAAAATGCAGGCCGCATGGGGAGGAGGCATCTTCCTGGAAAACGCTCAGGCTTATGTTGACCGCGTTAACGAAATGGCTGGCGGTGCCCTGCAGCTCGAACTGCTGCCCGTAAATGCCGTGGTCAAAACCAGCCAGATGCAGGATGCTGTCCATCGTGGCGTACTGGATGCCTGTCATTACGTACCCGCTTACTGGTACTCGAAATCTCCGGTTGCTTCACTGTTTGGAACAGGACCGTGTTTCGGGTGGTCCAGTCAGGAAGTTCTGGGATGGGTGCACTATGGTGGCGGACAAGAGCTGTTCGATGAGTTGATGGGCAAACTTGGCCTGAACATCGTCAGTTTCTTCAACAGCCCAATGCCTGCTCAGCCTATGGGTTGGTTCAAGGAACAAATCACCGATTCAGCCCAGATGGATGGCCTGAAATACCGTACCGTCGGACTCGCTGC
>JAPYNK010000031.1 GCA_028285825.1 Arenicellales bacterium
ATGCTGCTCCGGACGCGAATAAGCTTCATCGTAACCCTGACTATCGCCTTTGTCTGTGCGAGTGTCGTGTTGGTTGGGCTGGAACGCGAGCAATTGATCAAGAATCAGTACGCACTTGCATCAGCCAATGACCAGGCTACCCTCTGGAGCAAGGTCTCGCTTGGCGTCATTGAAGAAATGGATGATAGCGAATCCCTGATTCTGGGCAATGCCGACCTGGTCAAAGCGGTTGAAGCTCAGGATTCTGCGCTCATACAGGAATTGGGAAGGCAGATGTTCGCGCAGTTGACCCGTAGTCAAACTGTTGATCGCCTTGATATTGTGTATCCGGATGGGTCGATTGCTTTTTCATCACTGCCCAGTGTATTTCAAAGTGCACCAATCTCGCCCGTCCTGGCAGAGTCCTTCATCCAGGATAAGGCTGTTGCAACGGGAATTGGCAATGACATGGACCGCAATACTTATCTGGTCTATGGATTTCCAATCATGACCGGCAATTCCGAACCTGTCGGCATGGCCATTTTTTCGTCCCGCATTCAAAAGGCAATTACCGAAATGGAAAATATCACCGATTCCCTGGTGATTTTTGTCAACCGACGCGGGCGCCTGATTTCGGCGACCGATGACGGACTGTGGAGAAGCCTGTACAACCAGGTGGATCTGGATAACCTGGATACGGTCCAGACCGTCAACATTAAGGACCAGCACTTTTCGATTACCGTGCTGGAACAGGAAGCCGAGCTATCCGGACTGATCGGCCGTATCATTTTTGCCAAGGACATTTCGCAGCTGATTGCCAGCCAGGAGGCGATCAGCCGACCATCTGCACTGATTATTTCAGGTCTCATATTCCTGTTTCTAGTCAGCTTGTACATCTACATGTCGCGAGCCTTTGCACCGCTTTCCGAAAGTGTCAGCGCACTTGATGCGCTTTCCAAGGGAGACTTGCAGGCACAGACTGAGGAAATAAACACGGACAATGAGGTAGGGCAAATCTCGGGGGCAATCAACGTGTTTCGAGATAACTTGCTGGCACTCAATCGATACCGAAGATTCCGCGAACGTCAGCAGGCCCGACAGAAGCGTTTCATCATCAAGGAAATGACCAGTCTTTCGGATACCCTGGATGGTGACGAGAAACAGGAAATCATTGAACAGCTTGAGAAAATTCGGGAAATTGTTCATGAAGATCCGGAGGCTTCCAGTCAGCAGCAGCAAATTATTCAGGAAATCAAGAATCCTGGAGACCAGGACACCAAGAAAGGCCCAGACAGCCTGGCCATGATGGCGATTGCTTTCCAGCATATGTCAGGGCGCGTGCAGGATGCAATGCACACCAAGGAGGAACTGTCATCCATTCAGAA
Source organism: Arenicellales bacterium (assembly GCA_028285825.1). Lineage (GTDB taxonomy): Bacteria > Pseudomonadota > Gammaproteobacteria > Arenicellales > Poriferihabitantaceae > Poriferihabitans > Poriferihabitans thioversatilis. The sequence goes on from JAPYNK010000031.1 coordinate 1,365, forward strand.
GGAACTGGACATTGCAACTCGGGTACAGCAATCACTGGTCCCTGAAAATCTCGATATTTCACAGCAATTCAACGCAGCCGGCTTCATGACACCGGCCAAGGAGGTAGGCGGGGATTTCTATGACATGTTCCGGCTTGATGAACATCGAATTGGCGTTGCCATCGCTGATGTCTCGGGCAAGGGGGTTCCTGCAGCACTGTTCATGGTGATGGCCAGAACGCTCCTACGGAGCAAGGTTTTTCATATCCAGTCACCAGCAACGGTGCTTGAGCACATGAACGATTATCTCGAGCAAAACAATAACGAGCAATTGTTTGTGACCCTGTTCTACGGCATTCTTGATGAGCAGCAAGGCACCCTGACCTATTCGACGGGTGGTCACAACCCGCCGATTGTCTCGGACAACAATGGAACTCGGGTGCTTGAGCAGACTGAAGGGGCGGTTCTGGCCCTGATCAGCGACATTGAATTCAGGGAAAAGTGTGTTGCGCTTGAGGATAATTCGCGTATCGTGTTCATGACTGACGGGGTTCCGGAATCCTTCAACAAGTACGGTGAAGCATATGGCGATGACCGGACTCTCGAAACCATACAGAACCTGAGGCCCGGACAAACCCCCAAGGAGGACATTCAACAGCTAATCGATAGTGTAGAATCTTTTGTCGAGGAAGCACCGCAGTTTGACGACATCACCTGCGTCATTCTGCACTACAAGAAAGACATTACATGAATGTTCGGAGATTACGATGACTGAAGAAAACAAACTGAGTTTGACCCTCAAGAATGAATTGTCTGAAATTCCTCGCATAGCCGAAGCAATCACATCGTACGGACGAAGCAATCACTGGCCTTCCGTGTGGATATCGAATGCGAATCTGGTGCTTGACGAATTAATCACCAATACCGTTTCCTACGGTCACATCGACAAGCTGGAGGAGGCAATTCAAATCGATCTGATCAACGAGGGTGACCAGCTCGTGATTATCATGGAAGACAATGGCGTCGAGTTCAACCCTTTCGAAGAGGTCATTGAACCCGATCTCGATTCTGACATTGGTGATCGTCTGATTGGCGGATTGGGTGTCTATTTTGTAAAAATCCTCACCTGCGAACACTCTTATGAGCGAGTTGACAACAGCAATCGAATCCGGCTTGTTCTGGGTATCGATGAAGAGTGAAACGACTTAAGCAAGACCATCGGCACGGGTAGCAGACATTGGGACGAAGTTCTGCAAAAATTGCCGATACAGCCTTACGGGAATGGTTTCAGGAATGCGGCAAGCCTGAACTGGGCAAGCTAACATGGGATGATTATCATGCCATGCTGGGAGTCGTAACGCAGAGTTTCGAGCATATGCCCGAACGCATGGGCTTTGAGTATGTTCATCCGGTTCGATTGCAGGATTCTGAATTAGGCCTTGGCAAACCCTACAGTGCCCCGGTTTCCTATTCCGACACACAAAACGGTGCTGAACCCGTCATTGCCATTGGCGGGTTGATTAATACCAAGCATCGCTTCGATTTTCTGTCCAATGATGCCTATCGGGATCTTCGGGTCATTGCCATAGACCTGTGTGGTCGAGGCGGAAGTGGCTGGCTGGCCGAACAAACGGATTATTCGATCGACACCCATGTTGAGCAAATCCTCCAATTCATGGATTACCTGGATTTACCGTCATGCACCTTACTGGGTTCTTCTCTGGGCGGATCCATTGCCATCCGGTTTGCCGACCATTTTCCGGACCGAGTCAAGCGGATTATCTTGAATGACAGCGGTCCCTATATCCCTAAAAAAAGGCGTCGACAGCGTTCGATTGCGATTGCCCGGCATTATGCTTTTCGAACTCCGGCGGAAATGTTCAGAAAAACGGCTATTTCCATGCGCCATTCGGGTGCAACGCTGGATGCGAGTCTGTTCCATAGCCAGCATTACAAGACACGCTGGTCTGATGAGGAGAATGGGCGTATCTACCGACATGACATTCGCGCCATGCTGGCCTATCGAGCGGCTGCAACCAAGAGCCTCAATCAATGGGAATACTGGGATCAGATTCACTGCCCTGTTTTACTGCTGCATGGACTTGAGAGTGATGCCCTGTCACACAATACCATTGATCGCATGCGAAACAATCCGTTGTTATCAGTGATTCATGTTCATGATGCCGGTCACACGCCAAGCCTGAGTGATGGAGAACTAAATCAGTGGATAGCCCAATGGGTGCTTGACGATATACCCTATGATCAGGACCGTTACTACCAAAACCCCGATCGCTATGAAAGCATCATCTACAATGCATAAGGGAGTATTCCGGTTGATCCTGCCTGCCGGACAAGCTTTTCCAGCCGATCCAGCGAGCGGGGGCTGGGGTTTTACCAGACCCTTGCCGCATCTGCATGAACGAGAAAACCAGGCAAAGCCTGGCTGAATCGAGAAGTAGATCTGAATGGTGCATCATGCATTCAGGTTTCATCTCAACACACAGGCAAGATGCTCATGGATGCAAGCCAGTTAAGGCCCACTCAGTGTGGATTTTATTTTGCACGCCATGCAGAGTCCACGTATAACCAGCGGGGAGTCAGTTCCGGTGGTGACAGCAATCCAGAGCTGACAAAATTCGGTAGTGGGCAGGCGGCGGGCATTGCCACGATGCTTGGGGATCGCGAGGCATTGCCGGGCATGGTGATTACTCCGCCATCAAGCCGTAATATTGGGACTGCGAGAATCATCGCTCAAGCACTTGGTCTGGATATACGAATCGAAAGTACACTGATGGAACGATTTTTAGGCGAATGGAATGGACAATCGAGCGAGCTCACCGCTTCTCTTCTGAAAAAGGGAATCACGCCTCCGAACGGAGAGAATGCGGAACATTTCAGCAAGCGGATTCTCGGTTCATTTCAGGCATTGTCGAGGTTTTTCGACAGATGGCCCTTGATTATTGGCAGCCGGGGTTCTTCGCGAATCCTGCTACGGGAGTTTGCCGAGAGCGCACAAACCCATCTGGGTAATGGAAAAATCGTGATGGTTCGGGTATTCCAGCCGATGGAATTTCGCATCTCCGGTTTGCAAGTTGGAGGTGATTGCAGGATCGTTTCCAGCAACTTAAATCGTCAAAGCAGCTTCTACTGCATTTTCAGTGCCGGAAATCGTCATGGTGGCTGCTTTTGACGCAACATCGCAACGATGCGATCGGGCTTACGCCCCTTGAGATCCAATGCATACCGTATCGCCTGAATCGGATGTCGATGACAACCCTGTATCCGTCTTCCACTGCTGCATTTCAGATCTGCAATTGCTGATCGCTAAACCGGCGTAACTCATGCACCCATTGTTGTATGGATAGTGACCGATTGTCTTGTTAGCAGCAGCACCATCCCGGAATCCCTCACGTTGAACGACCTTGACGAGTCCCAAACATCCACCGACCGTAAAATGGACAATACGATCTTCTGACCAGTGTCTGGCAAAATCCGAATTGGCACCATAAAGAAGAGTTTGCCGTACCCCAAAATTTCCCGCTCGAATGGCATTAGGAGAAACCATGCCAGCGGAAAAGCCTCCAGCAAGGCGGACTCCAGAAACCCGTCTGTGATTATTCAGAGCCGAGACACCCTGTGAATGAGTCAGCCAGTCTCTGCATAATCATGAACCAGGCATCCGACCCCTGATCCAGGCCCGCACCAAGCGGATCCAAAACGCCTGTTCTCGCATCAGTCTGTTGAATCACGGTTTCGACAAGGTCCGGCTTGAATTGCGGTTCAGAGAATACGCAGACCACATTATGTTCAGTGATGGCTTTCCTGAGTTCCGACAATCGCCTGGCGCTGGGCAGACGGGTCGGCTCAACAGTAAATGAACCGAATGCTTCAAGCCCAAATGCCTCCTCAAAATATCGGTAGGCGTCATGAAACACGATAAATCGGCTTTTCCTTACCGAAGAGAGCTGGGCCTGGATTGATGCTTCAGTTTCGTTGATTCGCTGAATTGTCTTCCCGGCATTGTTGCGGTACATATCGGCATGATCGGGATTCAGGGTGGCGAGCTCATCAGCGACAAGCTCAACAATCCGACGGGCATTGACGGGATCAAGCCAGATGTGTACATCGAATTCCCCGTGGTCATGGTGGTCGTGCCCCTCATGTCCACCGTGTCCATGGTCATCATGGTCGTCGTGATGCTTGTCCTTGTCATGGTCATGTTCTTTCACGGCATGTTCATGGTCATCGTGATCATCGGAACCATGCCCATGGTCATGGTCATCGTGCTGTTCGGAGTCATGTTCATGGTCATCGTGCGAATGCTCGTGGTGGTCATCCTCGATGCCCCAGATTCCCCCCTCACGAAAGGCAGCCTGATGAATTCCCGGCGCATCCAGCAAAGTCAGTACATTGGCGTCCGTACTCAGGTTTTCAATAGCCCTCTCCAGAAAATTCTCCATATACTTTCCCACCCATATCACCAGATCTGCATTCTGCAGTGATTTCGCCTGAGAAGGCCGCATTTGATAGGTGTGGGGGGACGCATTGCTCTCCAGCAGCAATTCCGGTGTTCCTGTCTCACCCATAACTCC
>JAPYNK010000032.1 GCA_028285825.1 Arenicellales bacterium
GTTGTCGTTTCTTGACATGGCGACTCAGAAACTTCGCAACCCGATACCCCGTCTCACCCATGTCAATATGTGGATAGGTACGAAAGACATCAATCACGGAAGCCATCTTTACCATTCGCCCCGTAATGTTTGCATGCAGGTCCAGGCTGACAAACACTGGCAGCTCCGAACCGACCAGTTCACGAATTCGGGACAGAATTTCACCTTCACCATCATCAACATGTTCGCAAACCATCGCACCATGCAGATCAAGGTATATGCCGTCAACCGGCAACGCTTGCCGCAACCGGTTGATCAGTTCTGAACTGATTCTTTCAAATGCATCCTCGGTAACGTAACTGCACGGGGTGGCCGAGCACCATAGCAACGGGACCACCTCATCCCCGGACTCGGCAAATGCTTCAATGGCACCGGTAATCGGCAGATGCACGCCGTCAACGGCATCCAGCATTGCCTCGCCAGATTGCTTCCCGGGCCATTCATCGGCCATTTCGAAGGACTCGTAATCAGCACGAATCGTGGCAAAGGTATTGGTCTCGTGCTGCCATCCGCCAATTGCTATTCGGCTCATCAACCGCCCTCATTTTGAAAGTGCTTCAAGCGGGTCGGATATGCCGCCCAGATCGCACCAAATACCATATTGACCAAAGTCCCAATTGCCACCGTCATGCCGATCGCCTTGAGAGGCGGGGTGCTCGAGAAGGCCAGAATTCCGAATACCAGGGAAGTGGTAGTCCCACATACCCAAAGAGACTTGAATGTCGAATCCCACTCTTCCCGGTTTACCGAAATACGGTAAAAAAACAACGCATAATCAAGACCCAGGCCAATGACCAGCAGCAATGCTATCAAGTGGAAGATGCTCAAAGGATAGCCTGCACAAGCAAGAATACAGGCTGTCACCACACACGTACCCACGGTTGGAATCACTACCCGCAAAGGCTGCACCAGCGATCGCAGGCCCACAGATAGCACCAGGTATATCACCAGAAAACACCCCAACATGGTCCAGGATACATGAATCAGGCTGCGGGTTACCAAATCGGTCGATGCATTCTTGATGTTCATATAGTATGTATCCTCGTTTCTGTTCGAAAATTCTGCTACTGCCTGAACATCATCAACACCATGCAATAGAATAATACCTACCGCCTGACCCTGGAAATCAAACAAAAGAGGACCCAGCCGGTCTCCAATTACAGTATTTTCGATGTCCTTTTCAGTAATCGGTTCCCGTGCACCGTGTTCCCTGATCTGTGAGAGAAACAAATCGAAAACATCAGGACTAAAAGGCGTATCGGCCATGGCCGTAATCAAATTCCGGCGGATCTGATCGGTATTTTGCAGTGCTGCCAGGTTGTGCTGCTGTCTCAGCCTGCTCGGCAAAAAATGCGATGGCATGTCATAGGCTTCAATAACCCCCTCAGCGACCATGCGGGTCAGGTCCCTGTTCAGCGATTCACTTCTCTCAAGCACCGCCTGTTTGTCCGAACCCGCCACCAGAACCATGCTGCCTCCACTCCAGACTCCGATGTCATGGCGCAGCATTCTGTCTTCGGCCCGTCGACTCTCCTTGATTGGGCTCAATGAATCAACATTGAGATTCAACGCTTGAATGTCTCCAAACGCCAGCAGGACAAGGCCTGAAGCAGGCAAGATCAATACCAGCATCCTGAATCTTCCAGATGAAGTGCAGAACTGCTTCAACCGTTCATGAAGGCCCGTAAATCCCGTGATTTGACCTTGCCCCCGAAACGAAATTGCCGGCAATATCCAGCGTGCGCATGATCAATACACATGGCAAGGATCGATAAGCCAGAAACAGGAAACCCAGAACCAGCATTCCTGCCATCAGGGTAAGATTTAGTGCATCACGCTTAATGCTTTCGGCGGTCTCAGCAGCAAATACCGCAGGTCCGGTCAGGATCATGGACAGGCCCTGAATCCGAATCTCCTCATAGACTTTCAAGATCGCATGCGTGGCATCCAGCTGGTTTTGCATATTGGATACATCGGCCAGAATCTCGCTCAGGATCAAGGTTCGACTCCCATCATGCGAAAACCACACGCCTTGTCGTTCGACAGGCTGTCGATAACGGGAAATCTTGCCCTGCCAGAACTCGAGAAGCCCCAATACTTCTCCGGTTGGATCCTGACGAATAAACTCTCTCTCAAGAGGCGATGATCCGGAAATCAAGCCGCTTAGCCTGTCCTCGAGAGATTGACTGAAACCCTCAACCGTGAATTTTTCCTGCATTTCGCTTTGGGTAAGCAGGTATCGATTACGCTCGATAAATTCAATCATCTCTCCATTGATACTCGTTGAATTATTGGTTGCCCTGCTGAATAAACCCGTAGCGATAATGCCGTCTCGCATTTTCTGGTTCAATTTATGAAGGAAGCTGCAAAAGGTGATGAGGATCTGGCTTGTCTTTCACCCGAAGAGCGAATCAATATCCATCAACGACTCCCTGATCCGACTTAATCACGATATCTCAAGGATTGATAGGTGAATTCCAGTATGGTTCGGTCATCGTCTAGTTGCAATGTCTCGATTCTGCGCACAAAGGCCCCAGATCCCCAGAGCGCAATCTGCTTGATCGGCCCGGGTGAGTTATCGGCCATGGAATTCAACTCGAGACTCCAGCTCGATAAACTGCCAGACAGAGCCAGTGTGTAATACCTGTTGAGCGCTTCATAATCGCCTGAAAGAAGACCCTGAAAGCTTTCGATAGAGGCCCTGATTGCCGGGTGTGTATCCACCGAATAGATCCTGGTCAGAACTGTTTCCCCGGAATCATTCCCTCCCGCGAGGGTCTTGTGGATGACCATGGATTCACCATCTATGACAACCCGTTCAACAAATGGGGACGAAGTATGCTTTTCAATGTAGTCGGGAGCCCGATACACAATCTCTCCCCTGCTAACGGTATTGATGATCAACAGCGGTGAACGCTTGATCTCCATGAAGTCAATGGAGGCCCTATCGACCCGAGCCAGTCGATTCATGAGGTCCACAACAGTCCAATCCCCTGTCCCTTCAACGCTCGCGGCAAGTGAGGATGGGATGACTGTAATCAGGCCTATCGAAAAAATAGAGAGGGCCTTGCAGATAATTGTTGCAAACATGGATACGAGATGAAGGTGGTCGCTTTCGTTATTTTGTAGGTGCATGGCTCAAACTGCATGTGACTTTATCCCCGGAACAGATTCTTCCTGAAACC
>JAPYNK010000033.1:0-2739 GCA_028285825.1 Arenicellales bacterium
TTGAACTGTTCAAATCCGATCAGTCTGTCAAGCTTGGGTAGCTGTTCCCGAGACCAGTTGATCAACGCATCCAGCATGCTCGGTACCTGCTCCAAAATTCCGACAGCCTGATTAATGATGAGCGCACCAAAAATCGCCAGAATTGTGATGATCGGTACAAGCAACGACAGGAATACTGCCAGTACTGCCAGTGGTGCCGGCATTCTTGCATGCAGCAATTTGTACCAGGGCTCCAGCACCATGGCAATCACGGCGGCCACCGCCAACGGCAAGAATACTGATTCAAAGACCTGAAAGAATCTGGCCAGAAAATACAGGAACACGACCACTCCAGCGATCAACAGCCCGGACCCCAGTACGGTAACGCCGGCTGCAATGATTTTCTTCTGGATGTCTGAGGGTTCTATATTCATGAATGCAGGGAAAGGCAGGCGGGCCTTGTTTGACAGGATCAAATATGCCTGCAATCATGCACGGTTGGCCTTGCGGAATCAAGAAAAACGACGCGATGAAATATACTAAAATTCATATGTATCAACATTGATTAGTGTGGTACAAATGTACTATATTTGATCTGTCAGATGACTTTCCAGTTTGTTTGTCTTGGTGAATTGACATGTCTTTGGATACTATTTCCGAACCGATTCTGGGACTTTCTGCCGAATATTTCACGGATATCGGGGTTCATGAACAAATCAAGCACAAGGTGTTCTTCAAAACATGGCAGTTTGCCTGCCATGAAAGCCGAGTCCGGCGAAAAGGCGATTATTTCACCCTGAGCTTGCTTGATCAGGATATCGTTATTGTCCGAGATGAAAAAATGCAGCTCAAGGCCTTCTATAATGTTTGTCAGCATCGGGGGCATCGGCTTCTTGAAGGGCTGGGCAACAAGCAGCGTATCAGCTGTCCCTATCATTCCTGGACATATGATCTTGCGGGTCGGTTGATTGCTGCTCCCAACTCCGGTTCGGTTTCCGGGTTTGATCCCTCCAGCATTTGCATTCCAAAAATTCGTATTGAAAATTTCCTGGGTTTCGTATTCATCAATCTGGATGAGCAGGCTCCCGGTATGGATGAATGCTATCCCGGTGTCAGAGAGGCAATATTGGATCTTTGCCCCGACATTGAGGCACGCCAATATGCTTTTGAACATCATGTCAATGAAGGCTGTAACTGGTTGACTGCGGTCGAGAATTACAACGAGTGTTATCACTGCAAACTTGCCCATGCCGAGTTTGCCAAGGGAATTATTGATCCGGCTAGCTACAGTATCGTGCCGTTTGGCCAGGGCAGGGTGCTTGAACACACTTCCAAGGCGAGTCAGAGTAGTCAGGCCTGGTACGACATGCAGGGTTCCGGTTATGCCAGCTATTATCTATGGCCGACCAGTTCAATCCAGATTTATCCGGGTGGTGTGGTAAATACCTACCACTGGCGACCATTGTCGGTTGATGATGTATGTGTATATCGAGGCTGGTATTCCGACGATGGTGCAATAACCCACACATTGCAGAAAGTCATTGATCTGGATCGCGAGACCACGTTTTCAGAAGATCTGAAGCTGGTGCGTAATGTTCAGCGCGGTCTGTGTTCCATGGGATATCGCCCCGGTCCATTAATCGTTGATCCGGCCGGCGGGATAGACAATGAGTTGTCTATCGCCGTTCTTCACGAGTGGCTGAGAGAATCACTTGACAAGTCCCCGGTCCGTTTAAGCTCCAATGCTAATCCAGTTCAATGAATAAGCCCATGCACGATAGCCCAGTTGGCTCACGCCGGCATTCGGATAGGTTGTTTGAGATTGCCGAGAGTGTGATTCCGGGAGCCGGACTTGGAAGTTATGCCTTGGCACAGGATGTTCGACTGATTTACAGTCATGGTCTTGGATCACGTATATGGGATGTAGACGGGCGTGAATATATTGATTATGTCGGTGGTGCAGGTGCCTTGATTCTGGGCCATAGTCATCCGGCAGTTATTCAAGCCTCGAAAGATCAACTGGAGTGTGGAGCACATATGTTCGGTTCGCTGAACGATGTAGCCATCACTCTGGCTGAGAGACTGGTTAACGATATTCCCTGTGCGGAAAAACTGATTTATGCAACAACAGGTTCGGAAGCGACTGCCTATGCAATGCGTCTCGCTCGTGCCTTTACAGGGCGAGAAAAAATCCTCAAATTCGAGGGGGCTTATCATGGTAATCATGATTATGCAGTTGTAAGCTGTTTCCCCCGGGAGAGCGGGGATTATCCACAAGGGATTGCGGATTATTCGGGTCAGCCTGCGGCCACCACTTCAACGATGCTGGTTTGTCCATTCAATGATCTCGACACTTTGGGCAGGGTGGTAGCGGAAAACAAAAACGAAATTGCTGCAGTAATTGCCGAGCCGGTCCAGAGAATTATTCCTGCAAAGCCGGAATTCCTGCGAGGTATTCAAAAACTCTGCCGGGACAATGACATCGTGTTTATTCTGGATGAGGTGGTTACGGGTTTTCGATTAAGTTATGCAGGTGGCCAGGGCTGGTATGGCATCCAGCCCGACCTGGCAGCCTTTGGCAAGATTGTCGGGGGTGGAGGCCCGATGTCCTGTGTTGCAGGACGTGCCGATATTCTTGATCTCGCTGATCCGGATTGCAGGGGCCGTCCGGGCTATACCTACATTAACGGCACGTTGCATGGCAATCCGGTGGCTGCCGCCGCAACCCTTGCCGTGCTGGATGAATTGAGTCAGCCAGGG
>JAPYNK010000033.1:2748-6664 GCA_028285825.1 Arenicellales bacterium
GAGCGCATGAATGCCTATACCGAAGAACTCTGCATGGCCTGCCAACAGGTGTTGAAAAAATACAAAATTGATGCGGTTGCCGAGTGGACGGGGTCACTCTGGCAAATCCTGTTCATGGATCGATCACCTGTCAGTGTTGTGGACATCCTGGCCTCCAATCAGGATGCCATGCGACGCCTTGATACAGAGTTGCTGAAACAGGGACAGTATGTACTTCCCGGAGTACGGCGTTTTGTTTCAGCCGTACATACTGTTCAGGACATTGAAGATACTGTTCGTGGATTAGATGAGGCCTGCAGGGTTTTCAACAAGTCGGGATGACCCGACACTGGGCATTATTGCACGCAAAGCCCACAAGAACTGAAGCGCACTATTTGGATAGCGGCTCGTTGAGTTCGATCGGATAGCCGTCCGGATCCTTTATGAAGGCGAGGATGCGTGTTCCTCCCTTCATCGGTGAGGGCTCCTTGGTGAATTCCACGCCATGCGATTTCAAATATTCGCTGGCGGCATACACATCGGAGACCTTGAGTGCAATGTGTCCCCATCCATTTCCGCGATCATAGGGCTTGTCCTGATCCCAGTTGTAGGTCAACTCAAGCGTAGTGCCCGAATCTTCGTCCTGATAGCCCACGAATGTGTTGGTGAAACGACCGCTGGGATACTCGTTTTGCCGGAGTATTTTCATGCCCAGAATATCAACGTAAAAATGCAGGGATTTTTTGAGATTCTTGACGCGCAGCATCGTGTGATCAATTTTAAAGTCCGGTTTTGTCATGATATATCCTAGATTGAAAATAGTTTGATCAACCTGATAAAAATTTCAAGAATTTATCCGCATTATAATCATCAATACAATTTTGGGGAAAAAATGGTCTGAATGCTACAATTCCTGCGGTGCAAAATTCCAGTTATCAAGCATTTGATTGACGGACAACATGCAAGTCAAGAGGCAGTCAACTGCATAGTCCGGAGCTCATGTGGCTACTGCACAGAGTGTAACAAAAATCAGAGATACTATTTTGGATGCTGACATCGAGTTATTGGATATGAAAGTGCCTGAATCTTTGGGGGTCGCGCTAACACTTCCGGGGGGAGCACGGTTTTACCGTTGTGCGCTTCAGATCAATCCGTTCGGGTATTTGCAGCGGTTTGGCAAGAAAACAAAATTTACTTCGGAGAGAGAATACAATGAAGCGATCATCAACTCCTGCAAGGAAAATCGTATCGAAGTCATAGGGGTTACGGACCATTACCGCGTAGAAGACTCCAAAAATCTGGTACAGACTGCGCGTGAGGCCGGGCTATTCGCATTTCTAGGGCTTGAGGCAGTAGCAAAGGATGGGGTACATTATCTGTGCCTTTTTGACCCGGGCAAAGATGAAAACCTGAAAATGTTCATTGGTGCATGCGGTATACGAGACGATAATCAGACGTCACCGATTGGAACACAGGACAGTTTATCACTGCTGAGACTGACAAAAGAATGGGATGGTATTTGCATATCTGCCCATGTTTCATCCAATGGAGGATTGCTGAAAAAACTGTCGGGCCAAACGCGCATCCAGGTCTGGAAATCACCGGATCTGTTGGCGTGTGCGCTGCCGGGCCCCGTTGATAGTGCCCCCGATAACTTGCGTACGATACTCAAGAACAGCGAGGCTCAGCATCGTCGTGCAAGACCAATTGCAATTATCAATGCACAGGATGTGAATGATCCTGAGGATCTGTCAATGGCGGGAGCGAGTTGCTTCATTAAAATGTCGGAAATCTCGACTGAAGCACTACGGCAGGCGTTTCTCGACCCGAATTCTCGTATTCGCCTCAACAGTCACCAAGCGCCTGAACCGCATGCCGAGTTTCTTGCCATGGCGTGGGAAGGGGGATTTCTCGATGGGACGCGATTGCACTTTAACGAAAACCTGAATGTGCTGATCGGCGGGCGTGGTACTGGGAAGTCAACGATCATTGAGAGTCTAAGATATGTGCTGGACCTTGATCCGCTTGGAAAGGATGCAGATGCCTCACACAAAGGTATTGTTCGCAACGTCCTGGGAGGCGGGACCAAGATATCACTGATGGTTCGATCACATCATCCGTCAAGACGCGACTATGTGATAGAGCGGACTGTTCCGAATCCGGCTGTCGTCAAAGATGAAAGCGGCAAGGTACTGACTCTTAAACCGCGGGATATCGTGCCGGGGGTTGAAGTATTTGGGCAACATGAAATCTCGGAACTTACGAAAAGTCGTGAAAAACTAACCTTGCTGCTTGACAGATTTGTCATGCGGGATGCTTCTGCAGTGTCACAGAAAGCAAAAGTCAAGCTTGATCTGGGCCGCTCGCGTGGACAGATTGTGGAAATCCAGAACGCGATAAAATCAGTAGAAGACCAGCTGGCGGCACTGCCGGCCCTTGAAGAAACGTTGGCGCGTTTTCAGGAAGCAGGGCTGGAGGAGCAACTGAAGGAAAAAAGCCAGCTGGTGCGTGAGGAGCAGATTTTGGCGACAATGCGAGATCGAGTTTCGCCGATCATGACAGCGAGAGATGAATTCAAGGATCTGATGCCAATCGATACGGCATTTCTCTCCGAGAAGTCCCTTGATAATTTACCGAATGCCGGTTTGCTAGCTGAAGGCAAGGGAATATTCGATCGTCTTGGCCAAGGGTTGGCAGGAATTGCCAGTGAAACTGACAGCGTTTTGGTGGCAACAGCCACGGAATTGGATGCGCTACATGTGCGATGGGATAAGCAACGCAAGACGGCAGACGAAAACTATAGTAAGCTGTTGAGGAAACTGCAGAAATCAAAAATTGACGGCGTGGAATTTATCCGGTTGCGACAACAGATCGAAAGGCTTCGGCCCTTGCAGGAACAGTGGAAAATACTGAAGCGAGATTTGCAGGATCATGAGAATTTTCGGCGAAAGCTTTTGCCTGAATGGGAAGATTTACAGTCAGCCGAATATCGGGCCCTAGCCCGTGCAGCCAAGAAGATTTCTAATAAACTGCAGAGGCGGGTACAGGTAAATGTGAAAATGGCAGGCAATATAGAACCGCTGGAGAGTCTGTTGCGTAACGAGGTGGGCGGTCAGCTTGGACCGGCGCTTGAGCGTTTGAAGTTGCGAGAGGAACTGTCACTGCGTGACTTGGCTGAACGGTGCAGGGAGGGCAAGGAATCCCTCATTGAGCATTACAGCTTGCCGCCTGTCGCGGCGGAGCGTATGGCTCAGGCGAGTGTGGATTTATTCATGAAAATCGAGGAACTGGAGCTTCCGGCGACAACAACAATTAGACTGAACACGGCACCAGAGGAAAAACCGGAAGTTTGGCAAACCTTGGAGGCGCTCTCAACTGGGCAAAAGGCAACAGCTGTGTTGCTGCTGCTACTTCTGGAAGCAGAAGCCCCGCTTATAGTAGATCAACCGGAGGATGATTTAGACAACAGGTTCATTACGGAAGGGATTGTTCCGACGATGAAATATGAGAAAAGAAAACGCCAGTTCGTGTTTTCCACACACAACGCCAATGTTCCTGTGCTTGGCGATGCCGAGTTGATTCTGTGCTTGACGACAAGGTCGATAAATGACGACCTGCAAAGTCGAGTCGAAAGAAAGCACATGGGTTCGATCGATGCCAGCCCGGTACGGGAGATGGTAGAGGAAATTCTTGAAGGCGGTAAAGCTGCCTTCGAGATGCGGCGCCTTAAATACGGTTTTTGAGGTTCGTCATGATTACGCGAGTGGAATTGCTGGAACTCTTGCGCAATAATGAAAATTCAGAGGTTGAGTTCAAGCGTGACGATATCGAAAACCACGAACTTGCAGAGGAGCTTGTCGCATTTTCGAATCTTGAAGGTGGAATGGTTCTGTTGGGGGTTGAGGATGGCGGTACTGTAAGTGGCATCATGCGTGAT
>JAPYNK010000034.1 GCA_028285825.1 Arenicellales bacterium
TAATCATTGCACTTGGCGCGATAGTAATCGCCCTGTGGATTGAAAGCGTAGCCATAGGAGAGCCATGGTATGGGGTGCTAACGGGCTTTCTGATTTCCATACCGGGCAAGATCCTCATGGTTATATGGACTTTATGTACCGCATACCATCTCTGTAACGGTATTCGTCACCTGGCCTGGGATATTGGCTATGGTTTCGAAATTCGACAGGTTTACCTGACGGGAAAACTGGTTGTACTGTTCGCGATCATTCTTACCGTCGGGGTCTGGCTGGCATGAAGCTGGAGTTGCCGCTTGCAAAAGTCAAGGGTTTGGGTGCCTCCGGTGAAGGTTCTCATCACTGGTGGCGACAGCGTATCTCGGCACTGATGCTGATCCCCTTAACACTCTGGTTTTTATTCTCAATCGTAAATCAGCTGGGGCAAAGCCATGCAATGGTTTTGGGATGGGTCGCTCAGCCATTCACTGCCTTTTTCTTGATTGTCTATTCGATTTTCATGTTCTATCATGCTCAGCTGGGCCTGCAAGTCGTTATTGAGGATTATGTTCATCATCGTGGTGCCAGACTGGCTCTTTTGCTCTTTTCGAAGGCGGTTTTGATTCTCTTCGGGTTTTTGGCGGTCTTTTCCGTGTTGCGGATAGCCCTTTAGTTCTCAGGTTTGGATTCATCATGAACAGGAGTTACGAGATCGTCGATCACTATTATGACGTTGTGGTTGTCGGGGCTGGCGGTGCCGGTCTGAGGGCCACTTTCGGCATGGCTGTTGAAGGACTGAGCACGGCGTGTATCACCAAGCTGTTTCCCACAAGAAGTCATACCGTGGCCGCACAAGGCGGGATGAGCGCCGCTCTTGGAAACATGGGCCAAGATGACTGGCGCTGGCATATGTACGATACGGTCAAGGGCTCCGATTGGCTGGGCGACCAAGACGCAATCGAATATATGTGCAAGGAAGCCCCTGATGCAGTCATTGAACTGGAACATTATGGGGTTCCCTTCTCAAGGACTTCCGAAGGAAAGATTTACCAGCGAGCCTTTGGCGGAATGACTACCCATTACGGAGAAGGACAGGCGCAAAGAACCTGTGCCGCAGCAGACCGGACTGGCCATGCAATACTGCATACCCTCTACCAGCAGTCTCTCCGTCACAAGGCTGAATTTTTTGTCGAATATTTTGCTCTCGACCTGATCATGAATGACGGCGAGTGCCTCGGGGTTGTAGCCTGGGATCTCGATACCGGAAAGCTTCATCGCTTTGCTTCCAGAATTGTAGTTCTGGCAACTGGGGGTTATGGGCGAACCTATTTCTCGGCCACTTCTGCGCATAGCTGTACTGGCGATGGCGGCGGCATGGTTCTCCGTGCAGGATTGCCTCTGCAGGATATGGAGTTTGTGCAGTTTCATCCGACCGGTATTTATGGATCGGGTTGCCTGATTACCGAGGGTGCCAGAGGCGAGGGAGGCTATCTGACCAATTCGAAAGGTGAACGTTTTATGGAGCGCTACGCGCCAAATGCCAAGGATCTTGCGTCTCGTGATGTGGTCAGCCGCTCGATGACCATGGAAATCCAGAACGGCCTGGGCGTTGGTGAAGAGCAGGATCACATCTTTCTCCATCTAGAACATCTGGGCCCTGAAGTCCTCGCAGCAAGATTACCGGGCATATCCGAATCAGCAAAAATATTTGCCGGAGTCGATGTTGCAAAGGACCCCATACCCGTAATACCGACAGTCCACTACAACATGGGTGGCATTCAAACCAATATCCATGGTGAAGTGGTAACCCTGAAAGATGGAGATCCGGAACATGTCGTTCCCGGATTAATGGCGATTGGTGAAGCTGCCTGTGTTTCCGTGCATGGCGCAAATCGTCTGGGTTCCAATTCGCTACTCGATATCGTCGTGTTCGGCAGGGCGGCTGCCCACCGTGCCAGGGGTATTCTTAAGGGCACGCAAAGCACAGTCAGGCTTGACCGAGAAGCAGGAGAGTCGATTATCGACCGGTTCGATGCACTGCGCTACGCCAATGGAGACTGTCCCACAGCAGAACTTCGCTTGCAAATGCAGAAAGTCATGCAAGCCAACTGTGCAGTATTCAGGACCGAAGAGTTGATTCGGGAAGGGGTCGAAAAGCTGAATGAAGTATGCAGACAGTTCAGTGATATTTGCGTCACTGACCGTTCGATGGTCTGGAACACGGATCTGGTTGAGACCATTGAGCTCGATAATCTGTTGCGACAGGCGCGAGTCACCATTGAGTCAGCGTTGAATCGAAAGGAAAGCCGAGGCGCTCATGCACGTGAAGATTATCCGGAACGGGATGATCAGGACTGGATGAAGCATACCTTGATCTGGCAGGAAAATATTGAAGATGAGCCAGTTATTGACTACCGGCCCGTGCATGACTACACCCTGACGGACGAAGTTGAATACATCAAGCCAAAGGAGCGAGTTTACTGATGGCCGAGTTCAGATTACCAAAAAATTCACGCATCAAGGCAGGCGGTCATTTCAAGGACTCAACGTCAGAAGGCTTGAAAACGGTCTACATTTATCGCTGGGACCCTGATACTGGCGACAATCCGAGACTGGATCGATATGATGTCGATACCAAGGCATGTGGACCGATGGTGCTGGATATCCTGATTCATATCAAGAATTCCATGGACAGCACCCTTACGTTTCGTCGTTCGTGCCGGGAAGGAATCTGCGGATCCTGTTCGATGAATATCAATGGCGAAAATTCATTGGCATGCATTACCTCGGCGTTGGAGAACAAGGGAGACATCAAGGTATATCCTTTGCCGCACATGTCTGTAGTCAAGGATCTCGTAGTTGACCTCTCCAACTTCTATGCCCAGTACACGTCTATCAAACCCTGGCTTCAATCCGATAGTCCTTCGCCGGACCGGGAGCGTTTACAGTCCGAGGAAGAGCGAAGCAGGCTTGACGGATTGTATGAATGTATCCTTTGCGCATGCTGTTCAACAAGCTGTCCCAGTTACTGGTGGAACGGGGACCGTTATCTGGGACCAGCAGCACTGCTTCAGGCTTATCGCTGGATTGCGGACAGCCGCGATGATTTTACGGGCGAGCGTCTTGATCAACTCGATGATGCCTTCAAGCTTTATCGTTGTCATACCATCATGAATTGCACGAGAACCTGTCCAAAGGGGCTCAACCCGGCCAAATCAATAGCACAAATCAAGCAAGCGATACAGGAAAGGAAATAACCTTGGGCACAGAACGTGCTGAACAACGTCTTTCGCAGGAAGAGCGTAAGGTCCTTTATCGATGCCGACGCGGTACGCGGGAGCTGGACCGCATTTTGTCTCGTTTTTTTGAGTGCAATTACCGAACTCTTGACCTCAAAGAGCAGGCCGTCTTCAGGAAATTGCTGGAGGTGGAGGATTCTTTCTTGATTGACTGGCTCTGTAATGAGCGTCCTGTTCATGAACGGCAGTTCGAGCAGATTGTACAGCGAATCGCAGGCA
>JAPYNK010000035.1 GCA_028285825.1 Arenicellales bacterium
TGTTGCCGGGTGATTTCATGTCTGCATTTTCTGAGAAAGCGTTTTTCTTTGCGCCTATTGATAATAGGGTCCGGGCACTTCAAGTTTTCCGCATCGAATGCCGGCACCTTTTGGCAATGAGGGCCTCGGGATGCTCGGGTCGAATCAACCCACCGACATACCCGAATATGTTCGCATCGCCAGGCACTTCATTGTTGTTTGCGGCTCACCTGCAGATTTATTTTTGTCGGTTGAAGCTTCCCTGATAAGATTGAACATCGCATGGATCCTGTTGGGTCCATCACGTCAAACCGTGAAATGAAAACTGATTGTGGAAGAACAATGATCGAAAACAAAGTTGCAATTATCACCGGAGCAGCAGGTGGCATTGGCTATGCATGCGCAAGGCGATTCATTGAGGAAGGAGCGAAAGTCGTCCTTTCGGATATTGAAGAGGAACGCGGTATCGCGGCGACCCAGAAGCTCGATGACTCGGGCGAAAAAGCTCATTTTATTCACTGTGACGTCAGCAAAAGCAGGGAAATAGAATCCTTGTTTGTCAAAGCCAGGGAAAAATTCGGAAGAGTTGATGTGGCGATTGCAAACGCTGGCATTGTTCATGTGGCAGATATTCTTGAATTGGAAGAAGAGGCATTTGACCAGGTGATATCCGTCAATCTGAAGGGGGTTTTCCTGACCGGACAAATTGCTGCACGACACATGATTGGACAAGAACCCGATGAAGACGGGTCGCGAGGCATTATCATCAACATGTCCTCCTTGAACGGTGTGCTTGCGATCCCCGAGATCGCACCCTACGTCATCTCCAAAGGGGGCGTTAACCAATGGACCAAGTGCTTGGGGATAGCTATGGCTAACAGGGGAATTCGCGTCAATGGGATCGGACCCGGCTCAATTGCGACTGAGCTTTTTCAGACCATCGCAGACAGTCCGGACAAATACCGTAGCGTACTGTCCAGAACGCCAATGCTACGCCCGGGTGAGCCGGATGAAGTTGCAAAAGTTGCCGTGTTTCTCGCAAGCAACTATTCGAGTTATATGACCGGTGAGACGATTTATGTCGATGGCGGCCGCATGGGGCTGAACTACGTGGTTCCGGTTGATTAACCGGCAAAATACTCTTTACGGATCATGAAGGGTGCACTCGAAGGCATTTTGGTGGTATCGATTGAACAGGCGGTTGCCGCCCCTGTCTGTACAGCACGACTCGCAGAAGGCGGTGCACGAGTCATCAAGGTTGAACGTGAAGGTGGAGATTTTGCCCGTCAATATGACTGCGTAGCCGGTGGAGACAGTTCTTATTTCCTATGGACAAATCTAGACAAGGAATCCGTGATTCTTGACTTCAAGAACCCTGAAGATGCAGGACTGTTGAACAGAATTCTCTCCCATGCCGATGTCTTTGTTCAGAATCTGGGACCGGGAGCACTGCAAAGAGCCGGTTTCGGAAGTTGTAACTTGCGCAAAAAATACCCGAAACTGATCACCTGTGACATTACCGGATACGGCACGGATACCGGCTATCAGAACATGAAAGCCTACGACCTCCTGATTCAGGCGGAAGGCGGGTTGATCAGCATTAATGGGGGAAAAACCGAAATGGGGCGAGTTGGGATATCAATCTGCGATATCACTGCTGGCATGAATGCCCATGCCGGAATCCTTGAGGCACTCTTGTTACGTGCAAATACCGGTCAAGGATCAGGTATTGAAATATCCCTGTTTTCCACGATTGCTGAATTGATGACTGTACCCCTGTTGCACCGTGACTACGGTGCAGGGCCTCCGAGACGAACCGGCATCAGTCATCCTTCGATTGCACCATATGGTGCATATGTCACATGCGATGAAAAACTTGTAATCATCGCAATCCAGAACGAAAGAGAATGGCGTCGATTTTGTGAAAAGGTATTGGGTCGACCTGAGCTGACTGATTCCGCCGCGTTTGCCAGCAACAACAGTCGAGTCGAAAACCGTGATCGACTTGATGAACTGATTCACGAAGTAACGCTTGTCAAGTCTCGTGATGATTTGTCAGGACTGCTCAGGAAGGCTGATATTGCGCATGGTTTTGTCAATACCATAGATGAACTGTCCGCCCATCCTGCGCTCAGGCGGAGGATCGGAATTTCATCTCAGAGCCAACCCATTCAACTACCGGATAAACCGGTTGTACAACTCGGCATCAAGGAGGACAGGAGAACGGTCCCGAGAGTACCGGGCATTGGTGAGCATACTGAAAAAATCAGAGCCGAATTTTCCACGTAGTGATTGATGATGGAAGTGTGCCCGAACGGCTACTGACAGCGATTCATGAAATTGCGGTAAAGCTGCTCGGCATTGGACATGAAGTCAGGTAAATGGGTCGTTACCGACTCGTGCATTTCGGACAACCCATCAGGGCCTAGCGTTTGCAGCAAGGCAGATTCGTAGGCGGGTACCTTGCTCCAATTATCAACGGTATCCGGTTCGATTTCGACATGGTACTGCATGGACCAAGCGGATCTGCCTACCCGCATGGCCTGATTATGGCAGACATCGGAAACTGCAAGCACAGTCGCCTCTTCGGGCGGTTGCGCTACACATACAGAATGCCATTGCAGACATCGCTGCACGGAAGGCATGCCACCAAACAGTTTATCTTCCTGCCCTTCCCGGGTTAATTCAATCTCCAGCACGCCTATCTCGGGAGGTCGCTGGGGACCACAGGTACCGCCCAGCGCATCAGCCAAAAGCTGATGGCCAAGACACAGGCCAAGAAAAGGTCTTTGCAACTCACGAACCCACCTCCGAATCGCAGTTTTCTCTGGCACCAGCCATGGATTTTCCTGGACATCCCAGACATCCATGGGTCCACCCATCACCCACATCGCCTGATAGTTCTCGAGGTGGGGAATTTCGTCGCCCCGATCCAGATGAACTGCGGTCCATTCAATCCCATCCCTTTTCAGGAACTTGCGAAAGATTCCGGGATGCTCACAGTCTATGTGCTGAAAAACGAGAATATTCATGTTTGATCCTGCGGACACCCGAACTCCCAAAACGCTGGGGCCTCCCTCTGACCCGGATTTGCGTTCTACGGGCGATTTCTGCCCTTCCAGCCCGTTTTCGGTCGTTTCCGAACTTCAGGGAGAGTCCACGCCTCGGTCAGCATCAACGCTGCCAGCTGCCGGATTTCATCGTCTTCACAGGCCCGGTCCATGACCAGGGCCGGCCGGTTCGACGGCTTCTCCAGTCGCTTCAGGAGCCGCCGCCCCGGGACTTGCCGATGCACTGGACGCCGTTCTTCGACCACCGGTTCATGCGCGTGTAGACGGTGTGCCCGTTGCCGAAGTGCTCCGGCAGGCCACGCCACTTGCAGCCGTGCTCGGCCACGTAGAGAATGGCATGGGTACCTGCAGGTTCGAGAGGCCGGCATGGCGCCGCTGCCTCGGCAGCAGCGGCGCCATGCGCTTGTACTGTTCTGGTGTGAGTTCCACTTGCCTGCTCCTCCACAATGTTCCAGCCGAAAATAACAGGCACCGAGTATACTACATTCATGGCAAATTGTGTTAACAGGCCCTAATCCAAAGTCTTCATTTGCGATGAGAGAGTGTGCTATTGCCGCTCTTATGCTTGATGAGGTCGATCAAGAAGCATGGCAAGAGCGCGGGTTGTCTAGAGGCGATGTACTATTTGCGAGCACTTTAGGTGCACATGTTTTGCGTTTTATCAGCATTGAACTTGGGTTCAAGCACATTATTAACACAAAAATGAAGCGACCAATACCCCAGAGTTATGGCCGAAAGTAGTGCGCGGGAGATGAGGTTCATCCAGCGGCTACCGTTTCCTGTTGTGACTGCACCTCGATACCGTCCCTAAACGGCATGCCCTCGATGACCCGGGCGAGCTGGCGGTACCCGCGCAGTCTGCGCCACCGGGTTTCGGCACACTGGCCGAGCTTGAACATCATGCAGAGCATGGTGTTGCGGTTCAGGCAGCCCCGCGTGGCCCG
>JAPYNK010000036.1 GCA_028285825.1 Arenicellales bacterium
GACTTGTTCAGGATTTTACGCGGGGTAATTGACAGCAACCGTCAACTCGGCAGGGAAGGAAAGATGTTTCTTCTGCTTGGTTCGGCTTCCATGAATTTACAACGCCAGTCTTCGGAAAGTCTTGCGGGCAGAATCAGCTACCTGGACATGGCTGGGCTTAATGTAATTGAAGCGGGTCCGGAGAATACCCGTCAACTCTGGCTACGCGGCACTTTTCCAGACAACTACCTTGCAAAAAATGATGGGTTGGCCATGCGTCGTATTGAAAACCTGGTCCGCACTTACCTGGAACGGGACATGCCCCAAATGGGCTTTGCCGTTCCAGCCACACGTTTGCGACAGCTATGGACGATGCTCGCTCACTGCCAGGGTGAAACAATAAATTTCAGTACTTTCGCAAACAATCTGGAAGTAGACAGTAAAACCATCAGGTTCTATATCGATATCCTGACTGACTTGTTGTTGGTCCGTCGTGTTCGCCCGTGGCATGCGAATGTCAAAAAGCGGTTGGTCAAATCTTCCCGGTATTATGTTCGAGACAGCGGCATCCTGCATCGCCTGCTGGGCATTGGAAACTATCCCGAGCTATTGACCCATCCCATTCTTGGAAAGAGCTGGGAAGGCTTTGTCGTTGAAAACATTCATTCTGTACTGCCGCATCTTGCTGAAACCTATTTTTACCGTACTGCTGCAGGGGCAGAGATTGATCTCATCATAAAAATGCCCAATGCCCAAGTGTGGGCAATCGAAATAAAATACGGCCTCGCTCCAAAACTTGGCAAGCATTTCAGGCAAATCTTTCGTGATGCAGGAGCGACACACAAGTATGTTGTGTATGGAGGAAGTGATGAATATCCCATCGGTGAGGATGTGCGGATGATTTCCCTGCCAAAACTCATGGAAAAGCTGATTGCCATACCGTCATGATTCCCCAAATGAACGATGGACAGTTTCGCCTTATGGTTTCCTTGGCAACGATGTTGGCAGCAGCAAGATTTTGTGAGCAAAATCTGATGCGGCGAGTCCATTCACTTGATTGTCAAGAACCTCGCGGTATGATTGCGATGCCTGAAGGATCAGGAAGCATTCAGGAAATCAGCCTTGCAAGGCAAGCTCGAGACAATGGCCCGGGAAAACCATCTGCTTCAATCGGGCAAGGTGAGCCGGTGACTTGCCATCGAAATGCATGCTAGCGTAATATGCGTATGTCCTGAATACCCGCTACAATTACGGGAGGTGGATGGTGCAAGCCATCACAAGATATAGAAGTTGCCCGCTATGGGCGAGAGTAATTACGCACTTTGGGAGAATGGTGAATCGACCGTACCTTCATGCAGTGCGGGAAATGTCCTGCACGGTGCTGCAGTATCGCGGCATCGGCCACTTTTTCTGCCATTCGGCCCTGTTTTTGTTTTTGCTTGGGGCAGAAATTGCGCATGCCCAAATCAACCCCGATGATACCTTTGTCGAAGAGCTTCACCTAACGCTTCAGGAATCGATCGAGATTGCACTGGAACAGAATGTCACCTTGCTAAACTCACGTCTTGATCGCGAGATTGGCAAGTTAAATTACCAGGAAGAAGAAAAGACATTTGATCCGAAATTCTCCGTGAACTTAAACCCGAGTGTCAATCGAAGTGAGGGGAATGTTGACCTTGACGCGGGGATAACGTTCAAACTTCCAACAGGATCAACAGCAAGAGTCAGTCTGAATGCGAATAAGAACATCACAGCCAATGATTCCGGCACTGACACATATTCTGTAACTTTCATCCAACCGTTACTGAAGGGAGCAGGATTTGTTCAGGGTACCGACACATTGCGTCTGGCCCGACAACGTGAAATCACGGATATTCTCGGGTTTCGCGATACAATCGCCAGCGTGATTGACAGTGTCGTCAGGGCCTACCACTCCCTGATCCAGAGTAACATGAGTGTGCAGATCAGTGAAGGCGCACTGGAACGAGCACGCAAACAAAGCAATGTGACCAAGGCCCTCATCAAGGCTGGCAGGACAGCGCAGCTGGAACTCACCCGTTCACAATCCACGATCACGCAAAGCGAAATTGCCTTGCTGGAAGCAAAGAATTCGAGGAATACAAACAGTTCGAGATTGTCCGATCTCCTCAATCTGCCAAACGATATTCGTCTGGTTCCGAAAGAAGGCTCCTTCGATGAACTGTCTGAAGAAGATATCGGCGGTCTGGTCGATCTTGAGGCAAGTACCCGTCAGGCGCTCGACAACAGCACGGCTCTCCGTACTGCAGTGTTTCGTGTTGAAAACGCTGAAATTGGCCGCCTAAACGCCAAAAACAACTTATTGCCGAACCTTGATTTCGATACTACCGTTACCCGAAACGACGCGGTCGGAAAGACCACCCACACGGCTAAATTGACTCTCTCCATGCCGCTTATTGACCCGGATCGGAAATCCAAGTTTATCGGTATAGAAAGAGCGGAAAACGAGTTGGTCAAGGCCAGACGCAATCTTGAGGCCCAGAGAGAATCCATCCGTAGAAAAGTACGGAATTCTGTATACAATGTCGAGAGGAGGCACCAGGACATTCAACTGTCCCGCGAGGCCAGGGAACTGGCAGAAAAAAATCTCGCGATTGAGCAGGCAAAATTTGAACAGGGATTGTCTTCCAGTTTTCAGGTGGCATCTTCCCAGGATGATTTGCTGCGTGCACAAAATGCCGAAATCAACGCTGTTATTGCTTACCGCGATGCAAAATTAACACTGCATCAAGACATGGGCATAACACTGGATGTCTGGGGAATTGAAGTCGAGGAGATTTCCCCCTGATGGAAAATCGAAACCTGGCTGTTTATCACGAAGTGCTTGAGAGCATGGTCGATGGCGTCATGGTCATTGACTTTAATGGCGTTCTCGAGCTGGTTAATGAAGCCCTCTGTCAAACCTTCGAACTGGAGCGGCAATACGTGATCGGCCGTACCTTCGCCGAGGTGTTCCTTACAGCTGAGGGATATGACGATTTTGCGCAAATCATTCTGGATGCGACTTTGGGAGAAAGAACCTCTGAACGGCAAATCGTCAATGTCCATGTCGGCGATGCCGCCAAGTCGATTGCCGTCACCACTTCCTATATTTCCGAATATCGTAACGGTATACATGAACGTGTTGCAATCGTCGTCGTGTTTACGGATGTCACCAAGGTCAGGGAATTTCGTGAACAGGAGCTACAGTTCGCAAAGCAAATAGAAAAGCAGCACAGCGAGCTCCAGAAAGCCTACCAGAACATCGAATCCCAGAAGGATACGCTGTCTTCGATGCTCAAAAAGCAGAGGGTTACCCGAGTTGCTTCAATACTGGTGGCGAGTCTTCTGTTTATCGGAGCCGGTGCCTACTATCTGGGTAATTTCGGTTCGATCAACATTCAGCCCCTGGAAAATCTGGTCAGGTCTGTAAGAGCACCCGAAGAGCCTGTTCCGGCACCTGCCGAGCAACCGGAAATTAGCACCATGATGGTTGCAGCCCGTCCGATTGATTCCACAATCACATTACGAGGGTACCTTGCACCCGGAAATATTGAAGGTGTGACTACTCCGTTCAATAGCAACATTAGCAAGGTCTTCACGGAGTTCGGGCGGCAGGTTATGAAAGGCGATCCCCTGGTTGAATTGAGTACTGAGGAAATTTCGGTTGAGCTGCGCCAGGCAGAGGTTGACCACATCAAGAAACTCGAACGGCTGGAAGAATTGCGTAACTGGGAGGACAGCAAGGAGATGGCGAATGCCCGCCGCAGACTGCAAAACGCGAAACTGTCCATGAGTAATGCCAAACGCCGGTTTGACCGAGTGAATTTCCTGTTTGACGAAGGCATTATCGCAGCTTCGGAATTTGAGGATGGCAAGCAGCAGTATGAGAGCCAGTTGCTTGATTTCGAGTCTGCCGAGGATGAATTCGAGTCGGTAAGGGAGCAGAGTGATGCCGAGACAATTCGGGTCGCACAACTGGAAGCTGACAATGCGAAAAGCCGGCTTGAGGAAATTCAGGCGAAAATAGCCGGTAGCACGGTCATCGCACCCATTTCAGGACTGGTTCAACGTTCTGAGGCTAGAGAAGGCGGTTCGCTGACAACAGGTCGAAAACTGTCAGCCGGGGATGTACTGCTTTCCATCGCGAATTTTGACCGAATTGTTGTTGATACCTCTGTTGATGAGGTGGACGTCAACAACATAGAGGCCGATCAGGTTGCATTGATCTCCGGGCCGGCCTTTCCTGACGAACGCATCAGGGGCCGGGTAACGCATGTTGCTTCAAACACAAAAGGCGGTTCTTTTTCAGGCAGAGGCCCGCAATTCCAGATCTCGGTAGAGCTGGTTGAACTCAGTGCATCGCAACGCGAGCGGTTGCGGGCCGGTATGTCCGCACATGTTACCATTACCACCTACTCGAACCCGGAAGCGATAATGGTACCGATCAGGCTGGTAAGGTCTATGGTGGATGGGTTGCAGGTTGAAGTTCTGGATGCATCCGGAAACATTGAAGCGCGTATGGTGGAAACCGGTCTTACCACACAGGAATCGGTCGAGATAGTAAGCGGTCTGAGTGTTGGAGAGCAGATTGTGACTTTCAGATAGTAGAGCATTCCCGATCGGTAGAACAGCCGCATTCCATGCCAGCCAGGACAGGTAAATGACAGAGAGTATACTCAGCCTGAGCAAGATATCGAGAACCTACAAGGTTGGTCCGGTTTCGACTGAGGTTTTGACTGACGTCAACCTGGTTCTTTCTCGCGGGGATATGGTCTCGATCATGGGTCCTTCCGGCAGCGGAAAAACGACGCTGATGAACACCATTGGCCTGCTTGATCGGCCAACATCCGGTTCCTATCATCTGAATGGGCGCGACATTTCAAAACTCAAGGACAACGCATTATCCAAACTTCGCAACAGGCAAATTGGCTTTGTCTTTCAGTCCTTTCAT
>JAPYNK010000037.1 GCA_028285825.1 Arenicellales bacterium
TACCAAGCTTGGCAAGAAACTGCTCAGTAGAATCACTTGTAAGCGATGTGGCGAAGCGGTTCCATAGATTCTCGTCCAATTCATTCATTGTTGCATTGGTAACAGGAAATTCATCAAATCGTATAAGCCTTGCCTGACTTCGCTGTTGGAACAATATTCCCAAATATTCAGGCGGGATTTGTCGCTTTGATGAGCCGGCACGATGAAAGTACCCTCCCGGACTTTGATGAATATACAGACTTCGTGGAATTTCCACACGCAGGATTGCCTTTTCAACGCCTGCGCTATTTGGCAGTGGCATGCGCTCAATTATGGAGATGCCAGATGGCTCCAGTGATTCTTCACACGCCTGTCTCACCAAGGTTTCCACTGCATCCAGTTACTCGATAGGGATTCCAACCGTCTCACGCGTTTTGTCATGGACACCCAATAGAATCATTCCTCCCTGTGAGTTAGCGAAGGCCGCCAACTCATCGGCAAGATCATCTTGCGTTGGCCCACGTATTTTGCCACCCGCAAAGCGAACTTCCTTTAATTCCAGAAAGCCGTCTTCTCCAGATCGAATCTTTTCAAGCAATTCACTGCGTGTAGAGAACATGTCAAACCTCACGGCTCAAACGAGCCCAACGTCGTAAAAGTGCCTCGCGGCCACCTGCCGTGACTCGGCAAATTTACTCTCGAACGAAACGGTCTGGTAATGCCCGAATTCAACAACTCGACATCGACCACGGTTGCATTCAAGGGCATGAACCATCTGTGCATCCCGTCAACCAGAATATTGGGGTTGTGAAGACAATAACGAGTTGCCATAGCAGCTTGTTTTCACGAATCCGATGAACAATCTACTCTTCTAGTCAAGCGGTCAGTCAAATCATTGTTCGGGGCGAGTTAGCACTACGGGGCGCATCGACGACCAGCGCTAAGACGATGAATTCGAGAAACATGACGTCAGGCCGGGCCGGTCAAGCTCGAGAACACCCTGCGAAATCCCTGAGCTACCGGAACGGGCGCTCGATTCGCTATGCCGCCTGTACAGCTTCCATTGGTATTCCCATGGAGCAACGCGGCTACTCTTCGGAAGTACCATGGGCATGAATCCGAGGTCAACGGCTTCTTCATTTTTCCACCCAGAAAACTACAGTAAAACCTTTGGAGTAATGAGGATACTTTATTCAATTCCCCTTCTTTTACAATGATCAATTAGGGTCGGTGAATTTTCCCAGTCGCATCGAGAATTCGCTTGACTAGAGCAGGGCCCTGGTAGATGAGGCCGGTATAGAGTTGAATCAGACGGGCTCCTGCCTCAAATTTTTCCAGAGCGGATTCCGGACTGTGAATTCCACCAACTCCGATAATCGGAATTTCATCCTGTAGGTTGTCATGGAGCAATTTGATGATTTGGGTAGAGGGTTGTCGCGGGTGATTTTCGACTCCGGGACGGGAGACCGTAGTATTGGTTGCGATGATGCCATCTATCGAGTGGCTTCGTATCAAGGCGGCGATTGCATTGACCTGGGAGTGATCCAGATCTGGCGCAACCTTGATTGCCAGGGGTTTACGGTTTCCGGTTTTATCGGAGAGGTGCTCCCGTTCCCGGTTTAGACTTGCAAGAAGCGTATCCAGTAATTCGCGGTCCTGAAGTTGTCGCAGCCCTTCGGTATTGGGTGAGGAAATGTTGATGGCGATGTAGTCAGCGAGTGTATAGACTTCCCGCAGGCAGGTCAGATAATCGCCAATTGACTCGTTGATTGGGGTGGTGGCATTTTTTCCGATATTGATTCCAGTGACAATGTTGCCTGAAGTCGCTGCCAGGTTTTTCTTGAATTGCTCGAGGCCGACGCTGTTAAACCCCATGCGGTTGATGAGAGCCTGGTGTTCCTCCAGGCGAAACATGCGGGGTTTCGGGTTGCCGGGTTGAGGTTCTGGTGTGACGGTGCCGATTTCGACGAAACCGAATCCCAGTCTGCGAAAGATATCTCTGGCCGTACCCTGCTTGTCCAGTCCGGCAGCCAGCCCGATCGGATTGGGAAAGCGGATGCCCATTAGCGGGAGAGATTGATCGTGTTCTGCTTGTGCCTGCACGGGTTTTCGAGTATTCGAAAACCGACTGGTCAAGGCAAGCAGACGCAGTGCAAGATCGTGGCTGGTTTCCGGATCCAGTCGAAACAAAAGCGATCGGATCAACGAGTACATCAGAAGTTTTCCCGATCGCCCAGAAGGCGCCATTTGCCACGCGGGATACCGGTCAGTTCGACTTTGCCGATCCGGGTCCGGACCAGTGTTTTGACCGTCAAACCGACTGCATCGCACATGCGGCGGACTTGCCGTTTGCGGCCTTCTTTCACTATGAAGACGAGTCGCTCACGGCCGGATTGTTGAATTGACGCTTTCCTCAAGCGCTTGCCGTCAAGATCGATGCCTTCAGTCAGCTGCTTGATGCATCGTTCAGTGATTTCTCCTTGAACCCTGACTACATATTCCTTTTCGATCTGGCCATGCTCACCGATCAGTTGTTTTGCAATTCGACCATCCTCGGTGTAAACCATAAGGCCACTGGAATCGATGTCCAGCCGCCCAGCGGGGGCAAGCCCCTTATGTCCTGGAACTGAAGTATTGGAGTGAATGGCATTTGTTCGGGTAATCAGGGCAACTGCCGATCGGTAACCCTTTTCAGGTTGTCCTGAAACATAGCCGGGTGGCTTGTTCAGCAATACTGTTATCAGTCGATCCTGTTGCCATTGTGCATGTGGGGATAGCCGTACTTCCTGATCGGGATATACCTTGTATCCGAGGGTTTGCACAATGTCCCCATCGACTTCTACCAGACCGAGGGCGATATACCTGTCCGCTTCGCGACGGGAGCATATTCCGCGCATTGACATCAGTCTTGACAGACGTATCGGTTCCCCTGTATTTCGGTCAGACATCCCGCGCGGCTTGGACGGCATGACCGGTATAGCTGGCGGGGGTAAGGGCTAGCAGTGAATGCTTGGCCTGCTCAGGGATATCGAGTTCAACAATAAAGGCATGCAGCATGCTCCGGGTAATGTTGTCCTGACCGCGGGTGAGCCGTTTTAGCTGCTCATACGGTTCGGGAACCCCGTAGCGTCGCATGACAGTCTGAATCGCTTCGGCAAGAATTGCCCAATTGTCATTCAAGTCGGTCTCGATGAGATCTTTATTGGCAGCCAGTTTGCCAAGCCCTTTGAGGGTTGAGTCCCAGGCAATGAGCGAATGACCAATGCCAACTCCAAGGTTGCGAAGTGCGGTTGAGTCAGACAGATCACGCTGCCATCGGCTAATTGGCAGTTTACCTGCAAGGTGTGCCAGAATGGCATTGGCGAGTCCCAGATTGCCTTCGGAATTCTCGAAATCAATGGGATTGACCTTGTGTGGCATGGTGCTTGAACCAACTTCCCCG
>JAPYNK010000038.1 GCA_028285825.1 Arenicellales bacterium
AACACCGGTCCGATAATCAGGCCAATTCGATCGACAAACCGGTAGATACTGATAGACACCGACTGTTCGATTTGTTCGCGATAGTCGTGCACAATCTCCTGCATCATTGCATATTGCGGCGACAGGATCAGGCAGTGTCCAAGCCCGACTGCAACGATTGAAACGAGTACGGCTCGTGATTCTCCGATCACGCCACTTGTCAGAACAAACAGCAAACCGAGCCCGCTGATTGCGGCTCCGGCAACAGTCATTGGAAAGTAGCGCCTGATTCTGTCGCAGAACCCGGATATTCCGGGGGTGCCGATCACGATAATGCCACCGTAGAGCATCATCATCTGCCCGATCTCGGTAGTGGTGTGTCCGAGTTCATTCAGATACAGGGGAATCAGGAAAAACAGGAATGCAGAGAGTGTGGTTCTGGTCGCCACGGCAGTGAACACGATACCGATAAAACGGTAGTTGCTAAACAGGATTTTCCAGGGCTTCAGCCCCGACAGCTTGGCGGGTGAGTCTTGACTGGCGGTGTCGGCACTTTCAAGGAGGCGGTAGGCCGCATAGCCGGAAATCAAGGCCAGCCCAGCCGAAATCAGGAAGGTAGTATCCTGCCCCACGTATTGGGCAAGCATGCCTCCCAAGGACGGACCGCAGATGTATCCCGCAAATATTGCTCCGACATATGCCGATGCTCCATGAGCGCGGTTTGATTCCCTGGAATGCAGTGCAATCCAGGTCTCGCAGGCATTGAAAATGAGTCCGTAACCCACCCCGTTCAGGCATCGCCAGAGGATCAATTCGGCATAACTGTCGGCCAGGAAAGTCCCGCAATAGCCTGAAAATGCAAAAACGATGCCCAGGATGAACAGCCGCGAGCAGCCCATGCGGTATGTCCATTTGCCTGCAAACAGGGTCGCCAGAAAGGTTGCAACCATGAACAGGGTAATGGGCAGTGAGATCATCAACTCGTAAGAGAGGGTTGGCTCGATCGGGATAAAGCCGATTACGAACAGGGGGAAGAAGGATCGCGACATCTCTTCCGAGAAAATGAACAGGAAAAACGGCATGCGAATCTGCGTGGCTGTTTTCTCCATTGTGGAAAGCCGATCGGAAAACCCGAGGCGCCTGTTTGTCTGGGCTATCAGGGTTGAGATTTTCTTGCTGACTCTCGGGTCAATTTGTGCATCCCTCAATTCGCGCAGCTCAAACTGGAAATCCTGAAATCGCTGCTCCAGTTCATAGAGAAGACGGTTGAGACTCGAGACCATGATTCCAAATTCATTGCGGGCACGCATGCGCATGGTCAGTCGGGGCGTGAACCGCCCCTTGGATCCAGACTCAAAGAGCCTGTGCACATGGGCTGTTGGCGCCAGAATGCTGCGGCTGTAGAACAGGTTCAGAATTTCAATGGTGGCCACCATTGAAACCAGTATGACTGCAATGATCTCAAATATGATGGTGAACAGTTGCCTACGGACATTTTCGCTGCTGACGCCAACATGCAGCTGGGCAACCGAACTGCCATCCACGTAAATCGGAAAGCGACTGTCCATGTATCCGGCGATTTCCTCGGTAAGGTACGAACCCTGACCCTCGAGGGACTGCGAAAATTCACTCGTCAGGGAATTGGCGACATCTTGTGGCGTGTTGTAGTCGAACAGCACACCCGCATCGGGTTCAACGATGGTCAGGTACCGCAGGTCGGGATTTGAGGCAATGGTGGATTCGAAGAAGTCCCTGACGCCGATCAGTTCATTGATCGGGATCCCGAGCTCTTCACTGGCATAGGTGATCTGTGAGCTCAGTGCGGTACCTACGGCAACGGCCTTTTGGTTCAACTGCGGACTTAATGCCTGTTCAAATCGATCCAGTGCGAACCATGAGATTACGATTTGACTGAGCAGCATGATTGCACTTCCGAGCAGCAGAAGGCGAATAAACAACCCCTTTTGCTGGTTCTGAGCTGGCAATTCAGCCTGACTGGCGGGGGCGGGATCGGCCATTTCGCTGTCCTGGATCAATTTTCCTTGCCCTCATCCAGAGAACGGGCCTTCATGATCGTTAGATCCATTTCCTTGTTGGTGTTCAGCACCCTGGATATGAATCCATGAAAAACCGGTGTTCGTAGGTTCGTGTCCTGTTGTATTATTTCTTCGTCCATTTTCTTGTTGGATTTGACGATATCCATGATTTTTCCCATTGACCGAAATTCACTGCAGAGCCGGCCGAGTATGAACATGGCCGTGAAGAATGCAACGAGAATCGTGATCAGGGTTGCAATTGAGTTGACGGCAATCAGGCGCTGGGCTTGATCCTTCACGTTCTGGTCAAGCAGGTTGTGGGAATACCGAAGCACGACCGAGCCGACATCCTGCCCCAGGTTATTCTTGATTGTCACGCCAACAACGCCGGCGTTTCGTTCCTTGAGTGACCAGGATGAACCGGCCGAATTCAGTCGCCAGCTGTTGATCCAGTCCTCTGGAACCAGATCCGACACGGAGCTGGAATCCGAGCTGTGCAGGACCACCCCGCGACCGTCAAAAACCTCAATGGAGAGAATCTGGTCATCTGAAATTTGATACTCTTCAAGTATCTGGGTAATTTCCAGATTTTCCAGTAGTAGGCCGAGGTCCAGCTGCGTCTGGATGCCGTTTCTGATTTCGCCAGTCACGAATTCGAATCTCGAATTGATGAGATTTGAGAATGTTTGGCTGAACTTGTGCAGGCTAAGGGCACTGGTAATGGTTATACCAACAACCAAAATCGGCACTAGAAGCAACGCGGTGCGAAATGCAAAGCCAAAAAACATGTCAGGGTCGTCTTTCTATTGTCGGGTAGATAAGCATTGGTGCTGTCATCAGGTAATATAGCCTCGTTTCGGGCAGTGGAACCAGGTTGTGGTTGGTGTGATCTCCTTGAATGCGGGCTTGCAGTCGCTCTGGCCCTTGTCACGCAAAGTTCATGGAATTAGCATTTGCCTCCGATCCCGGTTGACCCCAAAAAAACTTGGATACAAGGATGAGCGCTAATCTTGGGAGTTCATTAACGTCTTGCATGTCCGATTGGCTTTCACGGTCGAATTTTACTCTGATTATATAGTTATTCGGAACTTTAATTCATGCCAAGAACAAATTTTTCCGGGTAAATTTTCAGGTGGGGTTGTCGGGATTTTCAAGTTGGATGCTTGCGGTTGCGCTGCCTCCGCCTGCCATGCAAACCACCCGCTTGAAAATTGTAATGCAAAACATTGGCTTCTGCATCTGCCTGAATCACGGGATGTTGCTGATCATGTCGTGATGCCATTCATGCGAGATTACTGATTCAACGCCCTGGAAATACCGGAAAAAACCCCGAAAGTCCAGTTCGTCATCCCAATAACGGTCAACGAATGGTCATGTCCAAACTGGAAGCCAAATCCCGAAACCGCTTCAATTGGCAGTACAATGCGGCGGTCAGGCCGGCATCACTACACCCCGGTTCAGGGAGAACTCGATCTTCGCAGGGAAATTGCCATGCGGCATTTTGAGCTTACGGGACAACGGGTCAACGAAAGCCGGTGTGCAGTATTCTCGGGAGCACAAAATGCCCTTTTTTCCGTATCACAGTGCGTGCTTGACCGTGGCGATGAAGTGATACTTATCGAACCCTATTATTCGACGTATCCAGCGACTTTCTCAAGCGGTGGTGCGACTCTGGTTTCCATACCGTCCAGTTCTTCCCGCAATATGCAGATGGACCCGGAAGCCGTCATTGGGGCCATCACTGACAGGACTCGTGCCATTGTTGTCAATTCACCCAATAACCCAATCGGATCGGTCTATGCCAGAGAGCAGTACGAACCCGTCGTCAAGGCCTGCATTGACAGAAAGATATGGCTGATCAGTGACGAGGTCTATCTGGAAATGCTGGCTCCTGAAGATCGCGCAAGCCCGGCCGGAATCCCGGGTGCTGACGAGATATGCATAACCGTCTCAAGTCTGTCAAAATCCCATCGCATGACCGGATGGCGTGTCGGATGGGCAGTGGGTCCTGAAGAATTAATGCGGCATCTGTACAACCTCTCGCTGTGCATGATCTATGGGTTGCCGCCATTCATCATGGACGCAGCAGCCGTTGCGCTAAGGATGGATGTAAACATCGCCGGTACTGTTCGTGAAAGCATGAACCGTCGACGCAAAATTGTGGTGGAGCACCTGTCAAGTCTTCCCAATGTCCAGTTGCTCGAATCTTTGCCATGTGATGGATTTGGTGATTCGGGCGAAGGGTTGATTCGAATCAGCCTGGGGGTCAAAGACGAGTTGCTAAGGGAGGCATGCCGGAGGATTCGGGAATTTGTGCTGACTCTGGTCAAACCCCGGAATGCGGATGGGGGTGGCTGAAGAGTTCAACGCAGGCGAAAATGGCCGGCTTCAGGGTTATGCCCGATTGGCTTGGAGACGGCTTTCAATCTGATTGAGCAGTCGCTGAGGCGAGCTCTCGATACAATACAGGTCATGATGTCTGGCATTGATGAATCCTGCATCAATGGCTTTCCCAATGAATGCAGCGAGAAACCCGTAGTACCCTTCCACATTCAAAATCCCGATTGGCTTGTTGTGGATCTTGAGCTGGGACCATGTGATTGCCTCGAGCAATTCCTCAAATGTGCCAAAGCCACCCGGCAGTGCAATGAATCCATCCGCAAGGGAGGACATGACCTCTTTTCTCTGGTGCATGTTCTTGACGGTGATCAGTTCAGTGATTCCCGGGTGATCATGTTCATGGTCAAACAGTGCTTCGGGGATCACGCCAGTGACCTTTCCGCCTGCCTGCAATACGGCATCTGCGACCGTACCCATCAGGCCAATGCTGGAACCGCCATAGACCAAATCCATTTTTCGCCTGCCGATTGCAAGACCCAGTGCAGTCGCAGCTTTGGCGTATGCCGGGTTGTTGCCAAGTCTCGACCCGCAGTACACACAAAGTCGTTTCACCGTGGAGGCGTTGGCCATATCCTGATACGTTTCCTCAACTTGAGCCGGGCATTGAGCACATGCCGAGCATGGATCTATTTTGGAATAGTGTAAACGCGACCGATTATAAGGCAGATGAAACGCTCCAGGGTGTCGATTCAGAATTCGGGATTCTTGAACCGGTATCTGGATAGACAGCACAAACGGGCAGGGTAGAGTAATGCACACCCGAGTCGGGGCAATATGCGCTGGATAGTCGGATTCGAGATCGCGCAGTAGCGGGAAGCCAGAGCCCCGGTTATGGAGTTGTAGCCGTTCTTCAGAATCCAGTCGGTTCTTCAGAGACACGTCATGGCAGCCTTTTCCTCCAAGCTATCTGCCGTACGGAGGCATTTTCAATCGCATCAACGCCACTGCCCGGACCAATTGAAGAAGGTGGTTTTCATCAGACGGCAATCCATTTGTTTTCGCCTTTCTGAATGCCGCTAAAATTGGGCTTCCAGTTCTAGGGGAACAAGTGATGAAACCCATACAAACTATCGCATTTATCGGTCTGGGAAATGCCGGATCAAAACTCGCCGGCAGCCTGTTGCGAAACGGCTTCAACCTGATCGTCCGGGATCTGAATCGCGAAGCCGCCCAGCCATTGCTGGATGCCGGAGCGACCTTCGGTCAGAGTCCTTTTGAAATGGCTCAAGCGGCTGATCTCTTGATCACATGTCTACCCAGTCCAGCCGCCAGTTCCAAAGTGCTTGAAGATCAGGATGGCGCCTTGCCAGCAATTCAGGAGGGCAAGATATGGGCTGAGATGAGCACCACTGATGAAAGCGAGGTGGTTCGTCTGGGAGCCTTGATCAGTGCCCAGGGCGGCGAGCCTGTCGATTGCCCCGTTTCAGGAGGCTGTCATCGAGCGGCAACCGGGAATATTTCCATTTTTGCCGGATGCGAACGGCAGGCCTTTGAGCGGCTGCTGCCCGTTTTGACCGTTATGGGCCGCAGAATACTGCATACGGGTCGCCTGGGTTCAGCCTCGATTCTCAAGGTCGTGACCAATTACCTTGCCACCGCAAATTTGATGACGCTCTGCGAAGCGCTGGTGACCTGCAAGGCAGCTGACATGGATCTCGGCACAGCCTATGAAGCGATACGCATCTCTTCCGGCAATTCATTTGTACATGAAACCGAAAGCCAGGTAATATTGAATGGAAGCCGTAACATCAACTTCACCATGGATCTGGTCTGCAAGGATATTGAACTGTTTGACGCGATTGCAAGTCGTGCCGGGGTTCCACTTGATTTCTCGCCGCTACCAGTTCCCCAATCGCAGCAAGACTGACACCAAGACTCATCCGCTTGCCCGGCGGGTATGGGAACACCGCCGGATTAATCGGTTTCTCGCTCATTGTCCTTCTGCCTCTGCTGGCAGCTTTCGATTGACTTAGGTTTTTCATCCAGGCACCTGCCAGGCCGATCAAGGTAACCGGCGACCGGCCCAGCTGCGTCTGGTATCCGGCCAGGTGCATTGCTGTCGTTAAAATCAATTCAATCTTGATTTTACAGTCCCTGGAAAATCTGTTTTGTCATCCACTCGATGTCGTCCATGCAGATCTGCCAGTCAATCACGGCCAGCCTGGAGCATACTCCGGTTTCGTGAATTCACGGTGGCATCTTTTCGTCCATGACATGCGCCCGCTCCTTGACACCAGTGGCACCGCGATTTTGGGGCCGGTTCAATGTCCTCGACCCGCGCCCTGCCGATTGCCACCTGCACATGCCTGGCTGTCCTCATGTCGGTTCGCTCGACAATGCGAAGACTTGCAGGAATCACGGGGCTTGATGCAGTAATCGGGCATGTTCACTCCGGAATCGTTCCGCCCGGCAAATCTTCAGGTTATAATTGAACCGTTACAACATGATTTATCAATGGGTTAGTTTCGGTTTTGGGTTTTCCGGCAGACACCAACCAGTGGAATCGCCAGTGTGGGTACTGAAAACGCAGTCAGTATTGGTGTTCACCACTGCCAAAACGAAAAACTCGCATCGAATGATTGTCTTAAAAGATAGAGGAAAAGGTATCGTGCAGGATAAAGATGTTGCGCTCTGCAAGTATGGAGCCTGCATCGGGCATTCCAGATATTTCCGGGACGGATTTCCGCATGCCGATTTCCGTGCAAGTGAGCATGTATCTTTACTGCGTGCCACAGGCGCCCAACTTGTGCAGAATCCCCTTTATCCCTGCCTGAAGGAGAGTTCCACAATTTCAGCGATACGGGCGGCGAATGCAAATGCCGCTCAACCGGGCATCAATCTGAAAGGAGTGGAAGGACTGGTTCCTGTCACTCCTTCCAGGGAGACTGCTTCACGGACTGATGAAATGGCGGGTCCATATCGCGCTCCGACCGTCAGTCTCGTGAAACGCAGCAACATGCTTCGCCAAACCCGCGACCTCCTCCTTCCCCAACTCGTCTCCGGCGAGCCGGTCGTTTCGGAGCTGGACACCGGAATCGGGGAGCCGGCATGAGCCCCCGGGTTGCGGTCAATCCCGAACTGCTCCAGTGGGCACTGGAACGCGCAGGGTTAAGTGCTGATGCGCTTACGGAAAAGTTCCCGAAACTGAACGACTGGCTAGGGGGCGAGCATGCGCCCACCCTGAGGCAGCTGGAAGCCTTTGCCAGC